>CAJOFP010000011.1 GCA_905233795.1 uncultured Oscillibacter sp.
TGATAATTTTCATATTCTTTTTCTCTTCCATTATTTAATCCACCTTTTCACAAGCGGAGTAACATTAATTTCCCCGCGAAATGCGATCCATATATTCATCAATAAGACCGTCATCCTGCGACGCGGCTTCACAGAGTTTTTTCTTATCAGCGAATAACGCCTGCATTTTGTCGCCATACCTATCACGAATTGCTTTTCTTAATTCAGCGACAGTAAATTTTTTATAATCTTTCAAGATCATTTTATCACCCTTTGAAATTCTTTGCCGCATATGTTACTAAATCGGAAAACTCCCTATTGTCAACACGCATAATCCATAACGGCTTCCAGAGCGGACAAAATTCGATAAACGGCTTTGAATTATCCATGCTGTTCAAACTCCCTTATAGGCTCGCGCCATTTGCTGAAGGAGCTCATGCACAAGTCCGTCATCCGCATCTAAAGTTTTTTGAAGGAGCTTTTTGTTATTAAAATCAAAATCATCTCCATATCTGCGGCGAAATTCTCTGCAGAGTTCCACTTCATTCATTTGGGAATACTCTTGAGTCATCGTTTACTGTCCTTTCTATTTTCCGCCGCATAAACTACGAGATCGGAAAAATCTTTATTGTCCATCCGCATAATCCATTGAAATGTCTCTGGCGCGCATTTGCTTATTGTATCCTCAATATCTCGAACTTTATTGATTTGTGGATCGAGGTAAACAATATTTCCGTTAATCTTTTTCACAACAAACGCGTGCGACATATAGTTTTGGGTAGCGGTCACGCGCTTATCCCACATAACCCGAACCATAGCTCTCGCGTTTTCTCCCCATTCTTCAAATCTTTGCTTGACAAAAGTTTGAAAATCTCCATAAATGACATATGCGTCAGGAATAGTCAGGGGTAAATCAGGCGCTCTTACATTGAATGCCCTTGTTCCAACATCACCAAACGGGTCTTTTGCGTTAAAAGGTCTTGCCGTTACGTCATAACCGCGTTCAACAAGTTCATAAGCAATCACACAACGCTGACAATTATGTGACCATTCATAGCTGTTAAAATCAAAATTTGGATTCACTTGCGCCAGTTTTTCCGCTTCTGAACGTGTTCCCGGCAAATAACGATTAAATCGTTTGAGAATTTCCTGCTCTTTTTCAGGTCTTTCTTGTGTAATTTTATCATTGTTACGCAGTGTTGTCAAGTCTGAAAGTCCTGAATCGTTTATATTTCCTAAACTTCCCCCAAAAGCGCCGACATTGATTTCGGAGCTATGGGCTTTTGTCATACTCGTAACCTTTTCTTTCGCCCGTCTTGCTTTTTGCGCAGTGGAACGGTTATAGGAAACCACGCGTCCCTCGTTGTCCAGAACCGCCACGACCGCTGTCCGCGCGCTGTCCGGCGTATGGCGCGTCTTGCGGCACAAATCTTTATAGACCGCTTCCCGCGCTTTCAAATCCACGCTCGCGGCGTCGAACGCGTCCTGAAGTTCCCCGCGCAGCGTGGAATCCGTCGCCGCGTCTATCGCCGCCCGATACCCCGCCAGTTCGCGCTTCACCGCCCGGATGCCGCGCTCGTTCTCCCGCATTTTCTGGGAGACTTCATATTCCGTGAGCTTTTCCCCGCCATACTCATAACGCGGCGCGTCATACCAGAGCAGTTTCTCCGGCGTGTACGCGGGAACGGACAAACCCGGCCAGAACGGATAAAAGCTGTGGCGGCAGTTCCAGCCGCACAGTCCCGCGCCGGTCCCGTATCCGGTAGTCTCCGCGAAATTCGGGTATCCGGGAGCGGAACCGCTGATTTTATAAACTCGTCCCTGCCATACGGCGTGAGACGGACGCGCCCCCGCGTGAGCCGTGACTTCGTAATATTCCGCGCCCAAATCAGAGGAATATAATTCCGTCAATTTCGCGGCGGTCTGGTTAATACCCGTCAGGACGGAACGCCGAACCGCCACATCCAGCCGGTCACGATGTCCGGACGCGTAAGATACCCAGTTGCCGTCAGCGGCTGCCTGTTTGACCGCCGCGCGAATCGCCTGCCGATAGGAAAACGCGCCGGACTGAACCATCATGTAAGCGGCGTTTGTCGCGTCCATATATTTTCCCATAGCCGTGGCGCCGGTTGTCAGGGTCAGATTGCGCAGATCGCCGTTTGTCTTCGCTATGGCCGCGTCCAGCGTCTGACGCATGGCGGGGGACAGTCGCAAAGGCGCGGTCTGTCCGTTGAGAACGGGGAACGCCGCGTCGCGCTCCATGCCGGGAATCGCCGTCTGACCGGCGAGAATCAGGGGACGGGCGTCGTTCCTCATGTTTTGAATCCCCGCGTCTTCAAACATACGTTTGATTTCCGCTTCCGTATGTCCGGACAGCGCCGCGACCTGTTTCGTGACTTCGTCCAGAAGCGCGCCGGACTGCTGTACGCGGTCAATCTGGATGTCCGCCGTGTCGGACACGCCGCCGGTTTTCACAATCCGCCGCGCTATGTCCGCGATAATCGTCCGGTCCAGTTCGTCATACAGACCCAATAAAACGTCTGTGCAATTCGCCAGATAATCCGGCGTGAGCATATCCCCGCGCCCCCTATTCTTCCGGCGGATAACTTGTCTGTACCGGAATCAGCGTTTTCAGCGCCGTTTCCTCGGAACAGCCGAAATACCACGCGTAGAACGCTTCCAGTCTCAGCTTCCCTGCCATGACCATTGTCCAGCGGCGTTGATATTCTATATCCGTGTCTTCCAGAACGCCGTCGCCCCATGTGATAACCGGTTCCAGTTCTCCCGGCGGGACCATATGGTACAAATCGCAAAGCGTGTTCATGACCTGAAGCAGATTGAAAAGACCGTCCTCCCATGCTTTCTGCATGGCCTGAACGGTCGTGTAAGAACGCTGTTTGGAGTATTTAATCTCCGTGGCGGTCTTTTCGGCGTTACTGGAAAAATTAATGTCCGAGAGCGTCCCGTAGGCGAGACCGCAGAGAAACTCGATATTGCGATAGAGTTTGTTCAGACCGTTGAACATGGACGCGTCCCGGATTTCCGGACTGTATACGTTCAGCAGACCGCCCTTGTCGCCTTTTCCGGCGTTATCAAAATGGAAAGTCCGGTAAATCCGCTCCTCGCCCTCCGGAAGAATCGGTCTGCCGTCCGGTCCCCGGTCAAACAGCGATTCGTCCGCTTGGACGCAGACTTCTTTCGCCTGATATTCCCACAGAATGCGCGTATATAAAATATCGGCTTCCTGAATAGCGTTTTCAGCGCGGGCGAACACGCTCGCCCCCAGCGGGGAATCCGGCTCTATGTTATTGGCGCGTGGGGTTCTAATATAGACAAACAGCGGCTTTTCCACGCCTTCCAGTTCAATAACGGGCGAAATGCCGCGCCACTCGTCAACGCTTTCCAGCGAAATCTCATGCTGAAACGTCAAATCTGTCATGGTTCTCTGTTCCGCGTCCGTCTGTACGCGTTCTGAACGATAGGCTTTGTTGACAATCGTGTAATGACCGTTGGAGAGATTGTGATATTCCAGCCGGGTATAAAAATAATCGCCGACGCTCCGGGTATCGAGAAAAACCGCGCCGGTAATTTCATGATTGCCGTTGAACGCGGTCGGAAAGAAACGGTTGGCCGGAATCACGTCGATTTTAATTTGATCCGGATTGCCCGTCTCCGGATTTTCCCCGGCGGCGTATGGTTTGAGCGCGACGCCGCCCAAAGCGCACCACAGTTCCACGCTGACGCTCATATTCCTGAGAAACGAATCCAGTTGTTTTCGTATAAACGCGGCGCGTTCGCTGATTGTCCTGTTCGGCTTTTTGTCGCCGTCTCTTTCATCATTACGGTTCGGGTCGTTGTCGTCACGACGAACGGCGTCGGCGACGTTATAAATATTATCATAAACTTTATCCGCGTCAGACTGTCCGCCGAGATTCATTTGAAATTCCGTCAAAACCAGCCGCGCCAGTTCTTCCGCGATGGCCGCCGGAAGATTGAGGCATTGCGTTTTGTTTACGCCGCCCCGCCATGACGGTTGATTCCGGTACATATTGAACCAGCGGAGAATCGCTTCATCCATGACGCCGGAAGTGGCGATCCGGATACGCAGTTTCTGTTCAATGCTTTGTTTGGGGAGCATTTTTCCGATCCACCTCCTGAGCGCGTCGATGATAAACAAAAAACGCCACCTCCTGTTTCTGTAAATTCAGACGACGGCAAGCAATGATTTGATTTCACGCTCGAAACTGTACTCAAAGGCGTCCAGCGTGTCTATATCCGATGTGCCGTCGTCCAGTCGTTCCGGTTCCGTTTTTTTCGGATTCCAGACCGCCATGCTGACGGCTTCCTCAAAAGACCGGCAGTCTTCCGTATAGAATAACCGTCCCCGCGCCGCAAGAGACGTGACGGCGCGAATCCGGTCAATGATTTCGCTTTTCCACGCGTTGGCGACGCGAATTTGTCCCAGCCGCTCCCGATCCAGCGCGGAGCGCAGACCTCGAATTAAAACCGATTCCGCGCTGTCGGCGTACACGCCGGTTACAAATCCGTAATCCGCGAGGACGCCTTTTACAAATTGAAGAAACAGCGCGTTCAGCTGTTCCGGGTCAATATCACGCAAAATTTCGCGGGGATGATCCGGATTCGGCTCACCCTCCGCGTAGCGTCTGGATCGCAGGACAATCAGTTTCCGATGCCGTCCGGTCAGACCGGTGGCGACAAAAGCGTGTCCGGAGCCGTTGCCGCCGAAATCCACGCCGATATAAATCGCCATAAGACTTTCGCCGTCCGGGTTCAGCGCGGTTTCAATGCCTGTGTGCCGGGCGCGTTTCGCCATTTGAATTGTCTCGTCGGCGGAAATCATAAATTTTCCGTCCCCGGCCGCTATGCTGGCCGCGAGTTTTGGATACACAAGCCCTTCCGCCGCGGTACGCTGACCAAGAATATCCCGGATATACCAGATTGAATTCTCATCATATTGGCTGATAATTTCTCGCAGACGTTCTTTCGGAATATTCGCGTTTTGAAAAATATTAAAATGCCGGTAATTATAACCGCCCAGAAGCGTACCGTCCGCCGCTTTCGCCGCGTAACGGTCCAGATATTTCGTGTAAATCGGCGCTTTCGGATGTTCCGGGTTCAAATCCCAGAAGATTTTCCGACGTTTGGCCGCCAGCTGACGGTTGAACGCCTCTTTGATTGTGTTGTCATGATGCAGATTAATCTCCGTGGCGATCCACATTCCGTAGGAATTGCCGCGAATTTTTTTATAACTGTCCGCCTTGGCTCCGCCAGCGAAAATGACGACTTTGTCCAGACCGCCCGTCGCGGGTCCTTTGATAATCAGACAGTCATTGTCTTTGTATTTCCCCCAGCGGCACTGTCCCCGGAATATATATTCCAGTCCGAAGCCGTTCGCGTCGCCGATGTTCAACTTGGCGTTGGCCATCGTGGAGCCGGTGGCGAGATGAATCCGATCCGGCGCGGTTTTCAGTTCATGCGCGAACGCGAAGACGTTGTCCACGGTTTTTCCCGACCGGACCGCGCCTTCCAGAATATTAAACGTACAGTTCCGGCATTCCCGGATATACTCCATATGCGCCGGACCGAAATTAAACGGGATGGTTCGGCGTTTCCGAATCCGTTTCCCGATTGGCGCGACTGTCTTCGCCATACAGAGCCGCCTCCATGCTATCCATATCTTCCAGTTCCGTCATATCGTCCGCCGCGTCCCGCGCCTGACGGTAGGCGAATTCCTCTTTGCGCTGTTTCAGGTCGGCGCGGTGAATCTCGGCGGCTGGGCTTTCGCCTATCGTGTCCCGTAAAAACGTGGCGGCTTTCACGTCGCCTTTCTGCGCCTTTTTCATCACGGCGACCAGAACCGCCATCTGATTGGTGATGTCCTCCGAATCAACGCCCAGATCGGACAGCGTTCGGGCGTGTTTGTCGTTCGCCGGAAGATTCAACAGAAGTTTCGCGGCGGCTTTCATGCTCTTTTTCCGGCGTCGAGCCT
This sequence comes from uncultured Oscillibacter sp., assembly GCA_905233795.1. Lineage (GTDB taxonomy): Bacteria > Bacillota > Clostridia > Oscillospirales > Oscillospiraceae > Oscillibacter. The sequence continues at coordinate 5,990 of CAJOFP010000011.1, forward strand.
CGCCCGACGCCTTGCCGCCCGCCGACTGGATTTCTCTTTGTTCAGCCTTTGTTCGTTCCGACAACGGCTTTAAATTTTCCTGTCCCTTTTTCGCTTTGCGCGGCAACACCACCACCTTCCCTCCGACCGGGAGTAAACGAGTAAATATACGGAATACGGGAAGCGGCTCTCCTCGCAAAAAGAGAGCCGCCCCCGCCGTCAGTTTTTTCAAGTCTATCATAACATACCGGAATCCCGTTCGCAAGGGTTCACGACGGCGCGTCACGGCGCAACGCGGCGCAACTTTTTCGGAGATAGCGATAACAAACGGATTTAACGGACGAGGCTGTGTTTCCGCCGTTTACAATCCTTGCCACTTCGCTCCAATCCAGTCCGTGAATGAAGCGCAGCCGGAAAACGGTCCGAATATGTCTATCTAAAATTGAATTAACGAATTTAATAATTTCCGGTTCCTGTTCGTTTAATTTCACCTGGATTTTTTCAATCTCGCGGGACAAATCCGCGATTTCCGGTCCTAAATTGCCCAACTTATTTTTATAACCGGGAGCGTGGGGCATTCCGGTCAGCGTTTGCGCCCCCGGTTCGGCGGCGGCCCGCAGGGATTCCCGTAAACGCTCCGTCTTCGCCAGTTCCCGCCGCAAGTCCAGATGTTGATTTAATATTTTTAGCGTCATGATTGCAAAGCCGCCTTTCCCGTGGTAAAATACTGTTGTCATTGGCTGTCTTTCCTACGGGAGAGGCGGCTTTTTACGCGAACCGGCGCGTCAGTCGTTTTTTAACGCCCATGTGAACATGTGGAATTGAATATTTTTTATTTTTTTAATATTTTATTTATTTTCAATTTCCGTTTTTATTTCAGCGTCCAAATTCGCCCGCGTCGGTTCACCGTCCATCTTCGCGCCGCACTGCCCACAATACGGATCGCCAACTTTGTGCATAAGCGACCGTTTTCCACAATTTGAGCAACGGCGCATATCCCATGAACCTCCCAAATTTACTCCTTCGTGGAGCGGAATCCAGTACGCGTGAATCACCGGCGCAACGTCGGCGGCATCGTACTGACAGATAATCTGTTCCACCGTAGCCCCCACAAAAAGCGGACAATTCGGATCGTTAAGTATCCCGTCTTTACCGGTTATATCTCCGCCGTTTAAAGCCGCTATAATCGCGGTTTTTTCAACATACTGACCCTCATATTCCTGAAACCCGTATTCACTCATATTTCCGTCTCCCCATATATTATTTATATTTTTATATCGGCGGGACAGGCCAACGCCACGCTGAAAGGAGAGCGTGAGCTTTGCGCGAACGGTCGATGTCGACCTTTTATCCCGCCGCCGGGTCAAGCGCCCGGATCATGCCGTGATTCCCGTCACGGCGTCCGCGTATCAAATATCAATTTTTGACGCTGTCGAACAACGGATGCGTCCCGTTTTGCATTTGAATCTCTTCGTCGGACATCTCATAGCCCAGATTCGTCAGCAGGTCATACAGCCGGTCAAGTTTGGGATTTTCTTCATAGCTGATATGCCATTCCTTTTTATCCGAATCCCAATACTCGCCCCAGTAACGTCCGTTTTGAGTCCATCCGTCCAATTCCGCGTATATCACACAGAATAACAGAATTTCATTCACGCCCCGCAAATCCTGAACCTCATCCTGAATAAATTCCCGGAGAACCCGCAAGGCGTCGCCCCAATTATCATTTTCAAAATCAATCCGAGCGTCGAGTTTTAATAATTCCATGAGCAGATTAATGTCATAATGATGTCCGAACCGGGTGGTTTGTCCGTCGCCGATAATTATATACATTGCGCATTGCATGATAATCGGCGCGGCTCCTCTGGCTTTATAATTGACGGCGAATTCTTTGCGCAATTCCTTATGTCGCTTTGCGATTTCCTCAAAACGCGCTTTTTTCGCGTCATACGCCGCCCGTTTTTCCTGTTCTTCCGCTTTTTGCGCCGCTTTTTCATCTCTGTCTCTCTTCGTCTTATTCCGGTACAGCGTCAGAGAAAACGTATCGAAATCAACCGTGTAATAATATTTGCTTTTTCCGCTGTCGTCCGGACGTTTTATGGTTTGGGACTGATCCCCGCGCGCGGTATAATAATAAACGAATGTTTTCCCGGACGAATCGACCTCATCTATGCGCTCAGCGAAAGCGGACGCCTCTTTCTCCCAGCGTTCCAGCGTTGATTGTATTCTCTCTTGCTTTATCGCGGATTTCAGCGCGTTGCGGAAATTATTGGTCCCGATTTCGTCTAAAACCTGATTTTTTAAATCCGGATTCCGGATTTTATCCAGTTCCAGATAATCTTCCAGCCGTCCGCCGCGTATCAGGGACGCGTTGAATTTGTCCGCGTCCAGTTTCGCCAATTTTAAGCGGTTCCGCACTGTGGTCTCTGAAAAGCCGGACAGTTCCGCGATTTCCCGCGCCGATTTGCCGAAGTCGATTTGCAACTGCCGGAAGCCCATCGCTTCCTCATACGGCGTCAGCGCGGAACGCTGTATATTTTCCGTCAGCATAATGGCGACCTGTTCCGCTGGGGTCATGCGATCCGCGATTACGCACGGCAGTTCGGTCAGTCCCGCCAATTTCGC
>CAJOFP010000012.1 GCA_905233795.1 uncultured Oscillibacter sp.
TGTAATCATAAATCAATCCCCCCGCTTTTCATATTTCACAAATTTCGCAAATTTTAACAAATTCCGTTACAAACGCCGAATCTTTCCGCTTTTTTATATTTAAAATCTCTCAAAATTTTTCAAAACAACGCATATCATATTCTATTTCGTCCTGAATTGCAAGCGCGATTACAAGCGCAATCGCAAACGCGCCCGCGTGAAATCAACCCGCGAATAACAGACAAATCACAAAACGCCGTTATATGAAAAATCAACTTTCGGTCTTGACCGGCATAAAAATATATAAAATCAGAATCCCGCGCCTTTTTCGGGAAAAAACAGTTGCAATCTTGAAAGAAAAGCGCTAAAATAGATAGAAATTTTCCGGCTCTCGAACGCGGACGCCGGAAAACGCGGAAAAGTTTTTAAAAATCCGCTTTCAAAAATTTTTTTAAATCTTTTTCAGTCTTTATCTTTTTTTAAATTTTTTCAATCTTTATCTTTTTTTCAATCTTTCTCAAATCTTTTCTAAATCTTTTTTTCAATCTGGAGGAGTGAAATCATGTCAGAATTAATCGCCAGAAAACTTTCCACGCTTCCACCCGGAACCCAAGTTTCCCTTACCTATCTGGACGGCCCGACCGGACACGAAACGGCGACGGGAACCATCACGGAAAATAATTTTCAGGACGGTCTTGAGATTTTAACGGACGACGGGCAGGAATTAGTCTTGGCTTACGAGGAAATCCGGAGGTTAATGGTCAAGAAATCGAATCCGGGACAATCGCCGTCAACCGGCGCCGCGCCGCAAACGCAAACGCAATTCAACGCCCAATCCCCGGCGCAAGCGCGGTTAAACCCTCAATCCCCGGCGCGGACGCCGACGGTATGGCAGGCAGCGCAATCGACTGTTGTCACGCCGGTTACGCAATCGGCGCAAAACGCGGCGTCCCAGACAAATACGAATCAGAATCATCCCCCGGCGCAAAACACGCAAAAAACGCGCAAAAATCCCATCGTGTCGCCGGTCGTCCCCGCCCCGCAGGTCACAACCCGGATTCCCTTTTCAATGATATGGAATTATCGGGCTTGTTTCGATTATTGCCCAAAGAAGATCGGCGGATGCTGAACGGCAGTTATGACAGTTTCCGGCACGGCGTCAAATGTTCGGATCGGGATAAAATAGCGGACGCCGCCAAAAGCGCGGCGGCGATTGTGTACGAACAGGAAGAATATAAATGGGACCCGGAGACGTTTCGATTTTGCGGCGCGCTGCTCTGCCGCGCCGGATTGTATCAGCCCGATATATTTTTAATGGGCGACTGGTATCTGGAAGCGGCTTTGTGTTACTGGAACTGGGACGCGTACACGGATTGCGGCGCGTGCGCGGCGGCGGCTCTGATGACGCCGAATTGGAATCAGGCGGAGGAAATTCCCATTTTATTGACCGCCACGGCGTACAAATCGCGGGATATATCGGGTCTGAAAATCCTGCGCGAACAGGTTCCGGAGCGTGTGGAAACGCTTTTGCCCATGATGATTTCGGATTTGTTTCTGGAACAGGGCATTTATCCCGCCGCCGGGCAAAGTCTGGAAGATAATTTAAATAGATTATCGTCGATTTATCCGAATCATGATATAGAAAACGCTTTGCGCGATTTTATATCCGGGAATCCGGGAGCGCGTCCCGAACCGGGCGTCCCTATTCGATTAAACGGCTGGATCAGTAAATTAAACTGGGGCGAACAGAGCGGCGTGATTGTCTCGTCAGACGGGACAAATTGGCCGTTCCGGTATCAGGAAGTTTCGGACGGGGTTTTGCGCAAGCGTCTGGGACAGACGCATGACCCGGCGTCGGGCGGCAAGACGATCTGGACGGAATTTTCCACGCGGGACAATAAAAACGCGATAGATATTATGCCGATTGAATCGCCGTTGGAATTGTCTAAAAAAGCGGCGGCGGAGAATCAATTAGAATACGCTATGGAATTATGCCGGGAGGCGGCGGGTTCGCCGGACGCGTCTGAGGCGGCGGGCGATTTGGTCAAATACGCCGTGGCGATTTCTAAATTAGAGAATCGCAATGAGATTTTGACGGACGCGGCGGCGTATTACGAAGCCCATCAGGACGAATATCCCCGCGACGCGTGGCATTTGGCGGCGCTGGGACAGTTATATTACGGCTTGCACGAACTGCCGGAAGCCGTGGACTATATGCGTCAGGCGTTGGAACAGCCGCGCACACAGCCGCGTTTAAAATTGACGTTTCTTGCCCATGCCATGCGCTACTGCGTGCAGTATTATAATGAAAACCCGGACGTGAAATTAATGGAGACGACGCGGGACTGGGCGGACGAATGGTTAAGATTATACGAAGAAGCGGGATTAAGCACGGAATCGAACACGCGGCGATATTATCCGCGGGTATTGCGCTGGAAATGCCGCGCCGAGTGTGAACTTGACAAACCGGAAGAAGCTGAAGAGGCGTACCGGCTTTTATACGCGTCATTTCCGAGCGATCCGCATTTAGACGAGTTACGCGAATCTATACGGAAAGCGCGGCGGCGTGTGAATCCGGAGCCGGAAAATAATAATAATAATAATTTAAATAATAATATTAATAATATAAATCCCGCGCCGGAGAATAATATTAATATTAATTTAGAAAATAATAATATTAATAATAATAATAATTTAGAAAATAATAATAATATTAATAATATAGATAATAATAATTTAAATAATAATATAAATTCCGGGACGGAAAAGCCGGAAGAAAATAATAATTTTAATTATAATTGGGAGAACGCGGAAAATCGCGTTTTTGAGAATAATATAATAAATAATAATAACGACGACGAAGAGGACATGGAAACAGTCCCGTATGAGGACAAAGAGGGCTGGGACGCGCTTCACATGACGCGCCGCGAGGCGATTGACACGGCGTTGAGTTTTACCGGCCCCGGCGCGGTTCCGGCGGCGGCGGCATGGCTGAAAGCGGCGTCGGATTTGAATCCCGAGATTTTACCGGCTTATAAATCCATCGCGCTGGCGGCGCATGATATAAACGCCGCGCCGGATTACAGCGTTTCGGCGTTACTGGGTTCACTGGGCGCGGGCGATCCGGATTATCCGGTTTTCACGGATCATTGTATGGCGGCGGCGTTTTTAAGAACGGCGTTTCTGTCCGGGCGCGAGTATGATTATAACGCCAAGAGTTTGCGGGACAGCATTACGGTCGCGCAGGATTTGCCCGCGTTACGCGATATTTATGACACGCTTGAGGAATTTCGGGCGGCGACCGGCGTCGCGTTTGATATATACGCGGAGTATCGCAATCAGGACGCCAAAAAATTGCAGGAAGAGTTAGACGGCGTGGTATCTTACGCGGATGAGTTATATCAGAAATTTATAGCGACCGTTCCGCGTGAAAGCGTAAAATTTAAAAGATTATTAGAGACGAAGAAAATATTATTTTCGCGTGACGGCTATTTGGCGCGGATATTGCGTCACGTCACGGAGCGGGATCAGACGGCGCTGGAGAAAGAAAAACAGAATTTCGCCGATAGATTTTTAGAAGGCGACATGGATTTCGCGTCTAAAAAAATCGGCGTCGTTCCGATTGATGGATTAATAGAAGAAGCGTGGGTGCAGGCGGTACGGAATTTACAGGTCAAGAAAGTCAATTCGACGTTACAGGGCAATCGAAGAAATAATATCAGATCAAGCATATCTGAGATTTTAGGCGTAGTCTGTCAATGGTACGCGCTGACGGATCAGGGCGCGGGGATCAGTCATCGGACGGAAGCCGGCGAGGAAGTTTATAATAAATTAAAACCGCGTCTGTCGGGACAGTTGGAAGAGCTGGCGGCATGGTGTTTAGAGGCGCGGGAACGCGGCGATCTGGACGCCGAAACGCGTATGGGTCTGGAATTAATCGGCTTTACGGCGAAAGAATTGTCTATGCGCGTCAACGGCGGCTGGCATTTCGGACAGGAAAAATATTTATACGCGGAATTTTTATATAGCGACGAGATTATATTAGACGAGGATTTCAGCCCGGATTTATCGTCGAGTTTCTGCGCGTTGCCGGAGTTTAATATTTTGGCGCGCATTCAACGGCATTTAAAAGAGCGTGACGAGGATTTACAGGCGCATTTGGATAAAATTTACGGGCCGGATAAGTTTAAAAATAATTACGGCACGGCGGATAGAATTATAAATTATTGCGCCGTGACGGGACAGGAAGTCCGGCGGCCTGAGAACGCGGATCAATTCGCGGCGCAGTCGGAAATGCAGACGCGAATGCGTTTCCGGGCGTTTCAGGAGAGTTACGCGCTTGCCATGAACTGCGGGCAGATTATGCGTTCCGACGCGTTTTGTTATAATTTACTGGATACGGCGCGTTACTGGTACGCGGAGAGCTTGCGCAATAAAAATTTCGGCTTTTTCACGAGTTTTTTGCGCCATTCCGAAGAGAGAATCCACGCGAGCGCGGGACAGTACGGGCGGCAGTTGGAAGAACAGTTAGACGCGCTGTTATCGGCGAATCAGGAGGAATTTGACCGCCATCCGGGTTACGCCGACGCGATTCAGACGCAGATTGAACAGCAAAATTTTATCGTCGCGGAAGACTGGATGCAGAGAATTAGACTGGGCGATTTTTCGCTGGACGTGCAAAAGCCGGAAGCGCTGGTTTATCTGGAAGATTTCTGGAATCATTATGTGGAATGTTATCGCCGCATGGCCGATACGGGACGTTCCGTCGGGATTTTAATGGGCCGCGCCCGGATACGCAATAAAGACGCCAAAGGCGCGCAAAGATTGATTGACTGCTGGTTAAATAACGGCAGTCCGAGCAGTCCGGCGCGTATCGCGCAGTTTCTGGATTTGTTAGGCTGGCATGATTTAAAAGTCGAGCAGTATAATTTAGACAATCGCACGGAGATTTATCGGGCGACGCGTGGCAAGCGGACGGACAGAATGTCCGCGCCGCCGCATCCCATCGCGGCTTTCGGGTCGAAACTGGATCGTGAAAATATGTATATCGCGTGTCTGTACGGCGCGTATAACTGCGATAGATTATATGAAAAAATCCGGGCGCTGGATTCGCTGGACGGCGGCAAGATTATTTTAATTGATTACGCGCTTGGCGGCGCGGATCGGCGGGCGTTGGCGCGGAAATTGAAAGAAAAAGAAAACGGCCTGCGCAATGTTTATTTAATTATAGATCGCGTGTTATTATGCCATTTGGCGGATGTTTATAATGAAAGTTTGATTAATAAAATTTTAATGGCTGTCGGAATCCCGTTTTCGTACTGTCAGCCGTATGTGGTCGAGTCGTCGCACACGATGCCGCCGGAGATTTTTATAGGCCGTAAAGACGAGTTATTAAAAATCGAACAGCCGGACGGCGTGAATTTGATTTACGGCGGGCGGCAGTTGGGCAAATCGGCGTTATTTAAAAAGGCGCGGGGCGATCTGGACGGCAATCAGGGCCGCCGGGCGGTTTTTGTCGATATTCATGACTGTGGATGTTCCGACGCGGCGCGGAGACTGTCGCGTGAACTGTCTGAGATTAATATATTAGATAATATCATCACGGACGATTGGGAGGCGTTGTGTTACGCGATACGCGCCCGCTTACGCTCACGGGATGATATAAAATATTTGTTAATCATGCTGGATGAGGCGGATAGTTTTATCACGGATTGCGGCGAGTATAATTATAAGCCGCTGGCGGAACTGAAAGACGTGCAACAGGCGTTGCCGGGGCAGTTTAAATTTGTTCTGGCGGGCTTGCATAATATCGTGAGATTTAATCGTGAAGTCGCGCTGGGCAGAAATTCGGTTATTACGCATTTGCCGTCGCTGAAAATCACGCCGTTCAGAACGCCGGAAGCCCAAGAGTTATTGACCGGGCCGTTAAGCTATTTAGGCCTGTCCCTCCCGGACAAAGTGACTGTCTCGCAGATTTTAGCGACTGTCAATTATTTTCCGGGCTTGATTCAGTTATATTGTCAAAAACTGGTTGAATCGCTCCGGGCGGCGGACTACGCCGGTTATGATGTGAAAAACACGCCGCCTTATGTGATTACAGCCGAGCACTTGCGGCGCGTCATGGCGGATCGTGAATTTGTGGAGCAGATACACGAAAAATTTGAAATTACGTTGCGATTGGATCAGGATCAGGGCGGCAGTTATTATCCGCTTACGCTGTTAATCGGCTATATGTATTCTGAAGAGCCGTCGAAAGTGAAAAGCGGCTACGGCGCGAAAGATGTTTCGCGTTACGCGGAACAGTGGAATATTACGCAGTTAAAAAATCTGGGAGAGGAAAAAATCGACGCGTTAATGCAGGAATTGCAGGATTTGAATATTTTGCGCGGGATTGGCCCGGACACTTATTTATTGGCGTCGAAGAACTTCCGGGATTTATTGGGCTCTGACGATGAAATATTCGAGAAGCTGTCCAAAATCGCGGAGGCGTCCGCATGAGTTATTATAATTATAATAATTATAATCTCGCGGACGCGGTCTGGTGGGATCAGATCGGCAATTCGTTAAAATTACTGTCTCAAATCGCGGATGTACAGCGGGACCGCCGTTCGGCGGTTCTGCGTGTTCCGCGGGAAATCCCGTGGCGCGATTATTTTGAAAGTCAGATAGATAAACGGCGGGAATCGTTCAGCGTGGATAGAATGTTCCAGCGCGCCGCGTATTCCCCGGAATTTGAGCCGGGTTATTATATTTTAAATAAATTCTGTCCGCCGAAAATACAGGCGGATTACTGGCCGGGGATTTCCGTCCCGGAATATCTGGGCGGCCGTGACGATTTGGAATTATGCGATTATGATATTTGGATTTCGGGCGTACACACGGAATTTTTATTATTAAAATGGATTGAGTTTGTCACGCTGTACACGGCGGCGGCGCGCCAAAAAGGATTGTATAGACACGCGGCGTTTATTTTGGAATACGACGGCCCGGAATTGTCATGTAATCCCGCCGCCGGACTGTCCGCGCCGCCGGAATGCGTCCCGGAGCGGATTGATTATCCGATTGAGGATTATGACTGCCGGGTATTTTGCTTGGAGTTTGTATCAGGACAGAGCGATATTGATCCGATTTGGCGCGGATATTTGGCGGAAGTCGCGGCGTCGATTGGCGGAAATAACCCGGAATTTTGCGCCGCTTTATTAAATTCCGGGGATAATTTGTTACATGATCCGGTCAACGCCGCGAAAAATTTAAATTTTGACCCGGATTTACAGGAAACCGGGATTTTCAGTTCCGTATGGCGGGCGATGATTATCCAGCTTTTCCCGCTTCTGGAACGCTGTCGATTCGCGTTGATTTCAAAATATCAGAATGAGATTAATCAATATCTGCCAAGCGTCAACGCGAACGGCGAACGGATTGAGGAGCCGTTTGATCTGGAATTAAGCTCGCTGTATTTTTTAATTACACACGCGGCTTTTTCCGTTCTGCCGTCCGAACTGGACGCCATACGGGTCTGCCGCAAAATCCGCAACGCCCTCGCCCATAACCGTCTCGCCGAGTTCGACGATATAAAATTATTATTATCTTTAAAAATTTAATATTAAATTTAATATTAAATTTAATATTATATCAGGCGCAAGTCTTGAATCAAATCGCGTATTTCTGACCAGATAAAAAAAGCCGTGTCGATTCCCAGTTCCGCGCCGATTTTTAATTTTATATTGATTGTGTCGGCGTCGTCAAATAACACAAAATGCGCCGCGCCGGTCTGCGCGTGATAAATTGGATTTATATTATTATTATTTTTATTATCCGGGATTTTTGACGCCGGTATTTGTTCGGTAAAAGTAAAATATCTCGCGCACAAATCCGGGGAGAAAAACACGGCTTTATTTTCGGATAAAGTTTGAAATTCGTCAGGATTTAAATTTCTGCCGTTCCCGTCGGGGGCGGGAAGCGTGAAATCCACGCGCAGACGTTGAATATCAAGAGCGAAAGCGCGATTTTTATCTTGATTTTTATCTTGATTGATTTGATGGATTGCGTCTTGTAAATATTCCCGGAAATTCCCGCCGGAAATGGCGGTATTGATTAATAAAACCGCGTCCGGCGCGGCTTGGGCGTAATCGCGGGAAATATATAATTTCCGGCCCGCGTCCCGTGACTGTCTGGATAAATAGGCCGCGAACTTCCATAAATCCTCGCGGGGCGGATTCTCAAAATCCAACGCCGCGCCGATACAGCCCCGGCGTCCGCATTCGCGTAAAACCGCCGCGCTTAAAAGCTCAGGACGGTCTATCAAAGGCGCGTCGCGGTCGCTGATGATGATTAGACCGCCGCGAGTCTGCAACGGGATATTGCCGCGCAGCAATTCCGAGCCCGCGCCGATCTGATAGGCGGCGTAGGCGAATTGATAAGCGATATTTTTTAAATCGCGTTTTTTTTCAATCGCTTCCGCGTATTCGTCGGCTGTAATCGCAATATAGGCCCGCATAAGAAAACCCCCCGGATTTATTGAATATTTGATATATAATATTTAAAATATATTGAATATTCGTGATATTATTAATATTATATTATTAATATTATGGATAATAGCTGTTTATGATTACGCGGAGGGCGGATTTTATGTCGTTTTCGCTGATTCCCAAGAGATTATATGAAAAATATGACAATCTCACGCCGGAAATATTGAGTAATATGGGCGTAAAATTATTATTAAGCGATCTGGATTTTACGCTCGCGCCCAAAAAAATACGCCGTCCGGATGAAAAATTAAGAGCGTGGATCGCGGATTTGAAACGGCATAATATTATATTTATGATTGTGTCCAATAATCGTTCCGGGAAACGGGTGCGGGAATTTTGCGCGGAACTGGGGATTGATTATCAGGGCCACGCGAATAAGCCGTCGACAAAAGGCTTAAAAAAAGCGATGTCCCGCGCCGGGATTGACGCGGAACATACGGCGATGCTGGGCGACAAGTTATTGACGGACGTGTTAGCGGCGAATCGGGCGGGCGTATTGTCTTTGATGGTAGAACCGGCGGGCGGCGCGGTGACGCTCTGGCAGAAAATTTTACACGCGTTGCAAGAGCCGTTTAAAAGCATATGCCGGAAGAGAATAAAAAAAATCGACGGAATCAACGGGAGACGGTGAAAATAATCAAAAAGCGCTTGCAATCTGGATTTAAATAGATTATATTATATAGTAAATTTTTTATAATCCCGGAAAATTTTTTTCACGCGATTAAAATTATGAAAACGATATAATATTATTTTGATAATGATATTTTAATAATATAAT
>CAJOFP010000013.1 GCA_905233795.1 uncultured Oscillibacter sp.
TCCCAAAAATTCGCGCAGACTGTTTTCCGTTTCATGGGTGTGCCAATATTCCACACGGTCATTTAAATCCCGCGCCGTGCGTACAGGGTTTGCGACAGAAATTTGATTGGAATTAAACATGGATTCTCCTCCCCCTCTCCGCTTCTTTGATTAATTCCCCGGTTACGGCGTCCAACGCGCCCAGATGAAAACCCCGCCTGTTATAGGCTTCAATTTCCCCGTGCAATTCATCCCATTGATAATACATATTTTTGCTTCGCCAAGTCATACGTCCGTCTATGACTTTAAATCTTTCCATTCCGTCTAAAAAAGACGGCGTCGGTCTCGGAACAGACAAGCGGTCTCCACCTTCTTTTATGTATATAGTATATATCCATATTTATTTATAATTTAACATGATTTTTATCTATCGTCAAGAGTTTTCATTCCCGCTCTTGATTGGCATTATAAAAATATGATAATATTATTATAATAAGTAATATAAGAATAAATATAAAATAAAAAAAGGGGGGCGCGGGAATGCGGGAGGATATGGAACGGATTGAGCGTCGTATTTCCGCCGTCGTCTGTATCGCCATGTGTGTGATCGGTATCGCCGTACAGATCGCCACCACGCTGTTATTGACGGCGTATCTGCGCGATAAAGCCGGTTATGTGTATTTAATTTTACAATTATTGGCGTTTATATGCTCTATTTTTATCTATCAGCGTCCCGGCAGTCCGAGTTTTAGATTAGCTTGGATTTGTTTACTCTGGGGCGGTATCAAACAGGCGAAAAATTTAAGCCTGAAAAAAATTCCGCCCATGACGCCGAATGAAATCGAACAAAAACAATGCGAACAAAATTTAAAAATTTTACGCGATATTTCCCCCGCGTGGGGACGTTTGGCGGCGTATTTAATCAAACGCGATAATTTATTATATAATCGCACAAAAGCGCGTTATTTCCCCGAAGGTTCGGCGTTTTTTCAGGATTTAATCCAAAATTTAAATCACGCTCGGCGGTATATCTTTTTAGAATATTTTATTTTAGCCGAGGGCGAAATTTGGGATAAAATCTTTCAAATACTCAAACAACGCGCCGCCGCCGGCGTGGGCGTGTATATTATATTTGACGATTTCGGCAATTTGTTTCGATTTTCCGGCAAGTCTCTCAAAGCCGTACAGGACGCCGGGATTCACGTCGGGACATTCAATCCCGTGCACCATTCTATACCAAGAGCGTATTTTAACTATCGGGATCACAGAAAAATCGCCGTGATTGACGGCGTGACGGCCTACACCGGGGGAATTAATCTCGCCGACGAATACGCGAATTTAATCGAACGCTACGGACATTGGAAAGATACCGGAATCAGAATCGACGGCGACGGCGCGTGGGGATTCGCCGCCATGTTTATACGCATGTGGAAGCGTCTGGGACGCGCTTTTCCCCATCCCGACGATTATTACCGCGCCTGTCCCGAAATTTCGCCGGATAATAAAAATAATAATCAACAAATTTCCGGCTTTTGTCAGCCGTTTTCCGACGGTCCGAGACGGCGTCCCGATCATCCGATTGAGGAAATTTATTTGCAGTTAATCTCTTCCGCGCAGCGCGTGTTATATATCACCACGCCGTATTACGCCGTGGAGGACGCCATGCAGGAGGCGTTATGTATCGCGGCGGACGCCGGTGTGGACGTGCGTTTATGCGTCCCGGCGATTCCCGATCATAAATTGGTCTATCTCGCCGGGGAAACTTACTGGGGCGAATTGTTAAAACACGGCGTGCGGATTTATCGTTATACGCCCGGATTTTTACACGCCAAAAGCGTTTTGGCGGATCGTGAAGTCGCGTTAATCGGTACGACGAATATGGATTACAGGACGTTTCAACTGCATTATGAATGCGGCGTGTTATTATATCATATGCCTGTGATTGAAAATCTATATCAGGATTTTATGAATTTATTTCAAACCGGTCAGGAATATACGCTGGAAGATTGGCGGGACTGGAAAAAACGGCCTTTATCGCGGCGTATCATCGGCATGCTGATTAAATTAGGCGCGATTTGGCTTTAATAAAAAAATCCCCCTGAAAAAGGGGGATAGAAAACAAAAAGCGATAAAAATTCACGAGTCATAGAACCGCTGACCGTCATCGGTAATCAGGCGGTCGGTTCGCGGATACTCAAAGATTTGGGGATTGTCGGCGTTCGCGGCGAGATAATCGGCGAATTTCGCCGCGTGCCATTTCGCCATATAAATATTATGCATGAGATAATTGCCGCAGTTTTTCGCGGTCGCGCCGGGGACGCTTTGCGTATTTTCCGCGGATTGAAAGGCTTTTAATATAATATCATAAATTTCACGCGGGGAACGATTGCCTTTAAGAATCAGATAAAAGCCGGTCAGACAGCCCATCGGCCCCCAATAAATAATATCGTCTTTCCAGTCGGGATCGTTTCTCAGAAACGTGGCTATGATATGTTCAAGAGAGTGCATAGCGGCAACGTCAATCGCCGGTTCGATATTCGGTCTTGTCAGTCTTATATCATAAGTCGTAATGATATGATCGCCGACCTGATCCGTCCGGCTGGTAAATATACCGGGGACAATGGCTCTGTGGTCAACGGAAAAACTGGGTATTAAATCCAAATTCTTTCGCTCCTTTCGAGATAGAAATATTGATAATATTATATAATATATCGCGTCGCGCAAATTGTCAATCGGCAACGCGGAGCCTGTCTCAAAATAAGAACCCTTCCCCCTGTCCCCCTTCCCTTTCAGGGACGGGGGAACGAGACGCGAAAATCTCCTTTGAATGGGAAAACGAAATCCGGGAAAGGCCCCCCTGAAAGGGGGGATTTAGGGGGGTTTTATTTGTGAGATAATATGGCGTCAGGAGTTTATTTTTTATGTTTGAGAGAGCTTTTCGGAAAATCCGCCGTAAAATCCTGTTTGGCTTTCTGGATCGTCTCACGGGATTTTGCGTGAAATTATTACAGGAGCCGTTGAATCAGGATGAGGAATCGAAGCGGGAACTGGAACGGGAATTAGAGCAAGAATTTAATCGGGAGCATATCCAGCGGCGGCCCGTCCCAAGAATTATACTGCATTTCGCGGAACGCTATTTGCAATGGGAATCGGAACAGGAGCGGCAGGAGGAACAATACGAAAAACAGGCGCGTGAAAACGCGTTTGAACCGTGGATGGAAAATCCGTTTGAGTTAATCGCGGAACGCTGGAGAATCCAGAAGCGCGAACGCGAGGCCGAACGCCGCGAACGTGACCGGGAATATCAGGATTTAATAAACCGCGTCCGGGAGCTGGTAACCGGTTATCAGGAGAAGCGGGAAAAATTAAACGCCGAAGCTGATAATAATAAAAATAAAAATAATAAAAAAAATAAAAATAAAAATTTCAATCAGGAGGATGACATGGCGAAAACGGAATATCTCTGGGAGGATCGCAAACATTTTTTATGGTTCCCGTGGTCGTTTACGATTTATCGTTTAAGCCGGGAACGCCTGTTCTGTCAGACCGGTTTTCTCAAAAGCGAGGAAGAAACCGTCCCGTTATACCGGATTCAAGACCTGCATTTAACTATATCGCTTGTCGAACGGCTTTTCGGCGTCGGGAGCGTTTTAGTTCTCTCATCCGATTTGACCGCGCCGAAATTAAAAATCTTACATGTCAGCCATCCCGCCGCCGTCCGGGATCGGATTCATCATCTTTCCGAGGACGCCAAACGCCGCCGTCAGATTCAGGTCATGAATATGCGCGGTTTAGATTATCAGGATTCTTTGAACGATTTAGACCCGTCCGGGCTTGACGAAAATCAGGAAAATTAAAATATATCAAAATTTTCCGGAATATATAAATTTATTTTTGATATTAAAATCTCAAACGGGCATATTAAAAAGCGCGAAAAAAATAAAAATTAAATATTTAAATAAATATTAAAATAAATATTTAAATATTTATTAAAATTTTATGGAGGCTGTTTATTTTTATGAAATTCGCGCTGAAAAATAAAAATTTGATTTTATTTTTATTATTTTTTATTTTATTATTATTTTTTATCCCCGCCAACGCGTCGGAAATCCGGGAGAATATAACGCCGCCGGGAAAATATATCGCGCTGACGTTCGACGACGGCCCCCATCCCGGAACGACGGAGCGATTATTGGACGGTCTGCGGCAACGCAATATCCGCGCCACTTTCTTTTTAATCGGCGAAGAGGCCGACGCCAACCGGGAATTGGTCTCGCAAATCAAAGCCGACGGACATCAAATCGGCAATCACACTTGGAGCCATGCCGGACTTGACGCTTTATCCGATCAGGAAATTTTACGGGAAATCGGCGACACGGATCAACTTTTACAATCGCTTGCCGGCCCCGGCGAATACTGGCTCCGCCCGCCTTACGGTTTTATCCGTCCCGGAAGTGAGAATTTAATACAAACGCCCGTTATCACATGGTCTGTCGATCCGCGTGACTGGGAAAGCCGCGACGCGGAAAAAATTTTTCAGGCCGTGATAAACAACGCAAAGCCCGGCGATATTATCTTATTGCATGACATTTACGCGCCGTCTGTGGAAGCCGCTTTGCGTATTGTCGACGAATTATCGAAACAAGATTACGAATTTGTAACCGTATCTGAGTTATTATCGCTTTATGATATTTCACCTCAAGCGGGCGTGAAATATCGCGGGGCGTCCTGAGCGCGTAATTTAATATTTTAATATAATTTAATATGCGAATCAAGGGTTGAAAATGAACCTCACCCCCTGTCCCCCTCTCCTAAGTAGGAGAGGGGGGACGAAAGATAAAAATTCCATCTAAAATATAAATATTTTACGCCGGAAATCTAAAAATTTAGTTCCCCCTCTCCTTTTTAGGAGAGGGGGACAGGGGTGAGGTTCATTTTTTAAAAAATTTTAAATGATGTCAACTCTTGATTTGATAAAAAAACAAAAAATTAAATTTCCGGTTTACGGCGGCGAACCTGTCCGTAAAAGGCGAAACGGTCGGCGCGATGGCGCGAGCGCGTATATTCAAATTGTACGCCTTTGGAATTAAACGTCCGCCCGCTGACCATGACGATGCAATTATAATCGCCTAAATTTAAATATTCCCGGTCAAGATCAGACGCCAGTTCAACCGTATATTTGCGCTGTGTCGTGACGATTTTTTCTTTTAATATTTTTTCCATATATTCATATATAGACGCCTCGGCGATTTTCGGGGACAGTCCCCGCGCCACGCTTTTTAAAAAATAATTATGATCCAATATTAAAGCCTCGCCGTCCAGATACCGGACGCGGCGCAGGTAATATATTTCTTCTCCCACGGGGAAACCGGTCAAAGCGGCGGTTTCGGCGTCCGTTACCAGTTCCGTGAAATACACGACGCGTGTGGATATATTTAAATTAGCGCGTTCGGCGGCTTCTTTCATGCTTTCCACGTCACTGAATTTAAAATCCGTTCGTTCAGGTCGTTCGGGTTCCCGGAACAGGATAAAAACGCCGCTTCCGTGCGCGCTCTGTACATAGCCGTTTTGTTCCAGTTCCGCGACGGCGCGGCGGACGGTATTCCGGGAGCAATTAAATTTTTCGGTCAGGACGCGTTCAGCCGGCAGTTCTTTTGTATAAACGCCCGTCTCGATTTCGCGGCGAAGTTCCCGGTAAATCTCGTCATATTTTACAGTCGGCATAAACTTTCATCCCCTTTCGTCCCGGCGCGATTTTATATTTATTTAATTTAACTGCAAGCATTGAACGCAAAACGCTTTCAAGTCTGGAATATCACGCTCAATCGCTTCCCATACGGTTTCAACGCTGATACTTCCATATTTATGTGCGATTACGTTGCGCATTCCTTTAATTGCGTTCCAAGGCATTTCTTTATGAGAAAAGCGAAACTCTTCGCTTAAATGACCGCTTAATTCGCCGATTTGCAAAACACACATGGCGCAGGCGTTCCGGTATTCTTTATCAGATGAAAATATCGCGTAGCTTTTCCCGAAACGCGCCACGGCTTCTTCAATATCCACACAATAAGAGACAATATGTTCTAAAATGGATCTGTCGCGTTCATTCATTTCCATAGATTTGAATTTCCTCCGATTGAATCCGGGTTAAAAATTTCGCGTCCAGACTGTCTGTCGTCAACAAATCCACTTCCCGTTCCAGTCGCTTTTGCAAATCCAGACGCAATCCAGACAGCGCGAACAATCCCCGCAGATTCCCCTTGTCAATTCTTATATCCACGTCGCTTTCCGGGGTGGCCTCTCCTCTGGCGTAAGAGCCGAATAAATACGCCCGTTTCAATCCGTACTGTCCGCCTAAATCGGAAACAATACCGCGGATTTCGTCCAGTTCCAACGTCCGCGCCATAACGACGCCACCCCCTTTTTTATTCGCTTTTTGATTTATATAATATATTATATTTATTAAATTATAGCATGATTTTAAAAAATACGCAAGACGGGGATTTTGGATTTATAAAATAAAAATAATAATAAATTTTGATTCTGTCAAATCGCACAAATAAGAGGCTTTGAATTTGTGCGGTTTTTTTCGCGTTTTTTTGTTTATCGCGCTTGACATAGATGTTTGAACAAGTTAAAATAAATTTAATCAGGTTGTTTGAATTTAATAAATTTATTTATCGGATTTGTTGAATCAACTTGCAACTTGAAAAATACGGCGGCGGTTTTATGGTTTCGCCGTCGGAACGGGAAAGCGTGTAAAGCGCGAAAATAGGAAAGGGGATGCAAAATTTATATGGGAAAATTCACGGAGGACGCGAAAGAATTGCTGTCGGCGATTGGCGGCAGCGGAAACATCGCGGCGGTATCGCATTGCATTACGCGTATGCGTTATGTGCTGGTCGATCCGAAAAAGGCGGATATTAAACGTATTGAGAGTATCGGCTCTGTCAAAGGCACGTTCACGCAGGCCGGACAGTTTCAGGTGATTATCGGAAACGAGGTCGCGGATTTCTATGACGATTTCGCGGCGGTGTCGGGCGTGTCGGGCGTGTCGAAAGAACAGGTCAAGAGCATGTCGAAACAGAATCAGAATATATTGCAAAAGCTCATGACTTCTCTCGCGGAAATATTCGCGCCGTTAATCCCGGCGATTATCACGGGCGGCTTGATTCTGGGCTTCCGGAATATTATTGACAGTATGGAAGTTTTCAACGGCGCGACGCTGGTTTCGCAAAGCCAGTTCTGGGCGGGGATTGATCATTTCCTGTGGCTGATTGGTGAAGCCGTATTCCATGTCGGAATCCCGGTGGGAATCTGCTGGACGGTCATGAAAAAAATGGGCGGCACGGAAATGCTGGGCATTATACTGGGCTTGACGCTTGTTTCCGGGCAGTTGACAAACGCTTACGGCGTGGCGGACGCGCTCGCCAACGGGACAATTAATCAATGGGATTTCGGATTTATTAAAGTCAATATGATTGGCTATCAGGCGCAGGTATTGCCGGCGATTCTGGCGGCGTTTACTCTCGCGTATTTAGAGCGATTTTTCAAGAAAATATCGCCGAAAGTCGTTTCGATGATACTTGTCCCGTTCTGTTCGCTGTTATGCGCGGTCATGGCGGCGCATTTCGTACTGGGGCCGATTGGATGGAAAATCGGCGCGGTTATTTCTGACATCGTATACGCCGGAATCAGCGGGTCATTCCGGGTCTTATTCGGCGCGGTATTCGGTTTCTTCTACGCGCCGTTGGTAATAACCGGCTTGCATCATATGAGTAACGCGATTGACTTGCAGTTAATAGCCGGTTCACAGGGCACAGCCCATCCGGGGACGATGTTATGGCCCATGATAGCGTTATCTAATATCGCTCAAGGCTCGGCGGTTCTGGGCATGATCGCCTTACAGCGTAAAAGCGCGAAATCACAGGAATTAAATATCCCGTCTTGTATATCGTGCTATCTTGGCGTCACGGAACCGGCGATGTTCGGCATTAATTTAAAATATGTATTTCCGTTTATATGCGGCATGATTGGTTCCTGCGCGGCGGGTATCGTCAGCACGGCGACCAGCGTCACGGCGACGGCGATTGGCGTCGGCGGTCTGCCGGGTATTTTGTCGATAAGACCGGAATATATGGCGTCATTCGGAATTTGTATGATCATTGCGATTGTTGTCCCGTTTGTATTGACTTACATTGTCGGACATCAAAAGGGATTGGACGCGGAAGCGGCGGCGGAAGCGGAAGCCGAGCGTCTGGACGCTGAAGCGGCCGTGACCGACGCGGCGGCGAAAGCGGCCCACGCGCCGGTGGATTTCAAAGCGTTCCTGACCGGCAAGACAGTGGCGATAGAAAACGTCCCCGATCAGACATTCGCCGAAAAAGTCTTGGGCGACGGGATAGCGATTGAACCGACCAGTAATATTTTACTTGCCCCGGCTGATAGCTTAGTATCACAGACAATGGACGGAAGCAATCACGCGTTGGGATTGACGTTGCCGAACGGGATTGAGATTTTACTGCATATCGGTTTAGATACCGTCGGAATGAACGGCGACGGATTTGAAATACACGTCCGGCGCGGACAGCGTGTAAAGGCCGGGGATAAATTAATTACGTTCGATCCGGTGAAAATCAAAGCGGCGGGACATCCCATGATTACCATGATGGTTATCACGGACGACGGCGAATATAAGAAATTTAAATTTGATTCTGACAAATCCGTTACAGCGGGACAGGATTTCATCGCCCACGCGGAATAAAATAAAATTATAAAATACGGGGGGAGACGCGCCGCTTCCCCCTGTATTTAGAACCTGTTGGAAAAATAAAAACCCTTCCCCCTGTCCCCCTTCCCTTTCAGGGACGGGGGAACGAAATCCGGGAAAGTCCCATTTGAACTGGAAACGAAATCCGGGAAAGTCCCCCCTGTTTGTGATTCTAACGGGGACGGAATCGGCGATATAAACGGAATAAGAAGCAAATTAAATTATATAAAAAGTCTGGGCGCGGATTATATCTGGGTAACGCCGTTTTTCCCGTCGCCGATGTTTGATAACGGATACGATGTCGCGGACTATTGCGCGGTCAATCCCCTGTTCGGGACAATGCAGGACTGTGAAAATATGATCGCCGAGGCGGATAAACTGGGAATCGGCTTCATGTTTGATATGGTATTTAATCACACGTCATGGGATCATGAATGGTTTAAAAAGGCGTTGACGGGAGACCCGGAATATATGAATTATTATATTTTCCGGGACGGCGTGAACGGCGGTTCGCCGCTGGACTGGACGTGCAGTTTCGGTACGCCCGCGTGGGAATATGTGGAGAGTTTAGATAAATGGTACTTGCATTTATTTGACAAGTCACAGCCGGATTTAAACTGGGAAAATCCGAAAGTCAGGGAAGAGTTAAAGAATGTAATTAGATTCTGGAAGAAAAAAGGCGTAAAAGGATTTAGATTTGATGTATTTAATTTAATATCGAAACCGGAAAATCTTGAGAAATGCGGCCCCGGCGCGGGGACAAGATATTGCAAAGACGGCCCCCGGATTCACGAGTTTATACGCGAAGTCGTGACGGATACGGGCATTGAAAGCATGATTACAGTGGGGGAAATGGCGTCCACGACGCTGGAAAATTGTATTAAATATTCTAATCCCGAAAATCATGAATTGTCGATGTGTTTTAATTTCCATCAGTTGAAAGTGGATTATAAAGACGGGGACAAATGGTCGTTAATGCCGCCGGATTTAATAAAACTGCGTGAAGTGTTTCAGGAATGGCAGGAGGAAATGTCGCGCCGGGGCGGCTGGAACGCGGTTTTCT
>CAJOFP010000014.1 GCA_905233795.1 uncultured Oscillibacter sp.
ATCAAATTATCGCGTTCGGCTCCCCGCGCCGTCAACCAGCGGGCGTAATTCTCGGAAAAGCCCTTGACGCGGGTTCGCGCCCCGTGATATAAATTACGAACAGGCGTTACGATTTCCTCGTAGATGTCCGGCGCAGCGAATTTGCAGGCGATTAACTCAACCGATCCGACGCAGAGCGCGGCCAGCAACGCCAATAATATAAAATTTCTCGCGGGATTTTTTTCCGTCATGTTATAAATTCCACCTCCAAAACAGTAATTATAGCAAAAAACGGGAAATCCGTAAAGGCGTTTTATATTTTTATATATTTATATTTTTTTGTATTTTTATATTTAATATTATAAATATATATTATATAATATATATAAAATTATAATAATTATAATTTTATATTTTAATTTTAATATTTAAAATTTATTTAAAAAATGATTTAAAAATTTTATGAAAATCAACAGAGGAGGCAGGCCTGATGCCCACGATTCGCATGGAACAGGTAACGAAAACCTATCCGGGACGGGCATACGCGACGACAGCGGTGCGGGATATTGATCTTGTCGTGGAGCAGGGGGAATTTCTATTTTTAGTCGGGAGCCGGGGCGCGGGAAAGAGTACGCTCTTGGATTTGATCGCGGGGACGGTCAAACCCGACCGGGGCCGGATTTATCTGGACGATAAAGAAGTAACGGCCATGACGAAAACGCAGAGCGATAAAATAAGAACCTGTATAGGCCGCGTGGGACAAAATTCGTTTTTGAAGCGCAACGAGACGGT
Organism: uncultured Oscillibacter sp.; assembly: GCA_905233795.1. GTDB lineage: Bacteria > Bacillota > Clostridia > Oscillospirales > Oscillospiraceae > Oscillibacter. The sequence goes on from CAJOFP010000014.1 coordinate 772, forward strand.
ATATAATAATTTATCGTCGGAACGGCGCGTCATGGGATTTTTTAAAAAACGCGTTTTAGATATGACGCTTGCCGATAAAGCGCTTGCCATTGTGGGAATGCCGGGCAGCGGGAATCAGTTCCCAAGGGATTTGACAACGCCGGAGTGCAGAAGAATTTTAGTGGCGAAAGCGATTCAAACCAGTCCGGCGATTTTATTATTAGATGATTTCACGGCGCGTTTGGATGAGGACACGACGGGCGATATGTTATATTTATTAAACGAGTTAAACCGCAAGGGCACGACGATTTTTATGGCGACAAATTCAAGCTATGTAGTCAATTCACAGCGGCGGCGCGTGGTGACGCTCGCCGACGGTATGATTGTCGGGGATGTCCAGAAAGGCCGCTATGGTTATATCGGATAAAAAATAAAAAAATAAAATTAAAAATAATTTAAAATAAAATTTAGAGAGAAAAAAGACCGGGGGCAATTATGGCGGATATAATTCAAGAACAGGAAAAAAGTCACGTTTTCGCGCTGGATATAGGCACGCGGAGCGTGATCGGCGTCGTGGGACGCGTGGAAGAGGGGAAACTGCGCGTATTGGCGATAGAATCGGCGAATCACGGCCAGCGCGCCATGTTGGACGGGCAGATTGAAAATATAGGCCAAGTGGCGGCGGTGGCGCGTGACGTGGTGGCGCGTCTGGAACGGCGCACGCAGTTGCGATTAACTCGCGTATGCGTGGCGGCGGCGGGACGCGCTTTACGGTCTGAAGCGGCGGCGTTTACGCTGGAATTATCGGAAAATCAGACGATTACGGATGAAATTATCAGCGAACTGGAAGCCGGGGCGGTATCGGAAGCGGAAAAGAATATGACCGCGCCGGGCAATCGCGGCAAAAACGCGGACGCCGGAAATATAGCCGGGAATGAAGTTGATAAAAAACCGGCGAGAACGCGGACGCCTGACGGACGTTTCGCCCGTTCCGTTCCCGCGACGCCCGCGCCGTCGGTTCCGGCGTCTCCCGTACAGGTTGAAAATAATAAAAAAAATAATAATAAAACAGAGCAATATTATATGGTCGGTTACACGGTTACGGGGTATCGTATCGACGGTTATCCCATGTCGAGTATTCGGGATCATAGCGGAAAAATATTAGAGGCGCAAGTCGTGGCGACGTTTCTCCCCAGAGGCGTCGTGGATAGTTTATACGCCGTGGTCGGCAAAATCGGTCTGGAAGTGGCGAGTTTAACTCTTGAGCCAATCGCGGCGTTAAACGCGGCTATCCCGTCGGATATAAGATTATTAAATTTAGTTTTAGTCGATATAGGCGCGGGGACTTCGGATATAGCGATCTGCCGGGACGGAAGCGTCGTGGGCTATACGATGGCGACTATAGCGGGCGATGAAATCACGGAATTATTAATGCGATCTCTTTTGGTGGATTTCGAGACCGGCGAGCGTTTGAAAATGTCGCTGGATCAGGAACAGCCGATTGAATATCTGGATATTTTGGGCTTGTCGCATGAAATGACGGCGGAAGAGTTAAAAAATTTAATCGCGCCGTCCGTGGAAAGTCTGGCGAAAGAGATTGCCAAGAGAATTTTGGATTTAAACGGGCGTCTGCCGTCGGCGGTATTTCTGGCGGGGGGCGGAAGTAAATTAATCGGACTGCGTGAGAAAGTCGCGGAGGAATTAAAAATCGATCCGGCGCGGGTGACGGCGGCGGGAAATCATTTTCAACGCTGCGCCTTTTCGGATGAGTATAATTTAAACGATCCGGAATACGCCACGCCGCTGGGGATAGCGATTTCCGCCGGATTGGGCTTGATTAACGACAGTTATGTGATATTTTTAAACAACGAACCGGCGAAATTATTCAGAAGCGGGGCTTTGCCGGTGCGGGATATACTCATGATGAACGGATATGGCTATAGCGATATGTTAGGCCGGACGGGCGCGAATCTGTCTTTTACGTTGAATGGCGAAAGAAAGTCTTATCGCGGGGCGTTGGCGGCGCCGCCGATTTTATTAATCAACGGCGAATTGGCGTCGATGACGGATTTAGTCCGGGCGGGGGACAGCGTGCAGTTTGTCCCGGCGCGGAACGGCGCGGACGCCCAAAAGAGTTTAAAAGATATATTGGGCGCGAATTTTGACGGATTGATTACAGTCAACGGCGTGGAAGCGAATTTAGATGATTTGATTCACACGGGCGACGATATTTGGACGGATATTAATAAAAAAAATAATAATAATTTAAATAATAATAATTTAAATAACCCGGAGAATGATTTAGATAATAATAATTTAAATAATAATAATATTAATAATATAAATATTTATAACCAGTCAACGGGGCCGGAACTGCGTGTGATTTTAAACGGCGAAAATGTTGTATTAGCCGGGAAGCCGGGCGGGGAGCCGCATTATTTAATGGATTTATTAAAATATTCGGGTCTGGATTTGGAAAATCCGGGAAAGAGCGTGGAATTATCTGTCAACGGCGAACCCGGATTGTTCAGCCAGCGGATTTTTAACGGCGATGAAATTATTATCCGGTGAATTTTAATTATTTTAATTATATTTTTATTAAATATTAAATCCGGTGTGACGGGGGGTTGAAAAATGGCGGATAAGAAAGAGAAGAAAGAAAAGCCGAAAAAGGAGAAGAAGCCGAAGAAAGAAAAGCCAAAGAAAGAGAAAAAGCCGAAAAAAGAAAAGCCGAAAAAAGAGAAAAAGCCCAAGAAAGAGAAAGCGAAAAAAGAAAACGGTGAAAACAGCGAAAACGGCGAAGAGGGTAAAAAGGGCAAAAAAGGCGGAAAATTTAAATTAATATTAATTATATTGCCGGTTTTATTGGTATTAATCGGCGTGGCGTTTTTCGTGCTGCATAGACTGCGTCCCATGCGGGGCGGGGAAGAAGAGACCGTCAACGCGGAGGAACTGGCGGCGGAAGATGAATCGGGCGAAAGCGCGGGAGAAAATACGGAAAACGCGGAGGAAAGCGACGCGAAAGCGGATAAAAAGGATCAAGACGCGGAGCAATCGGGCGAAATCGCGGCGAACGCGGCTTTGTCGGACGGCGCGGACGGTGCAAATGACGGCGAAATTCCCGCGCCGGAGGAAAATAAGACAGTCGTGCGGGAGCCGTCCATGACGACGGGCGAGGCGGTGAGTTATTTCCGGCATCTGTCGCCGGAGACGCTGGGTCTGCCGGGGGAGGATATGTCGCAATATGACGTGTACCCGGTGGAAGGCGCGGTCTTGATTGATAATGAAATATGCGTGGAATTACAGGTTTTCAGCGACGACGGACGCGCCGGGACGAATGATATACAGGGCCGGTATTACTTATCCAGAGGCGGAACGCGGCATTTATATCGTTGGGACGCGGGATTAAATCTGCCGGTGGAGATTGAGATAAAAACCGCGCCGCGCAATGTACAGGACGCCGTGGAAGCGGCGGAGGCGGAAGAAAGCGACGCCGGGGAAAATCCGGGAGAAAATCCGGAAGAAAATCCGGATTGATTTTGAAAAAATAGAAAAAATAAAAAGAAAAAGAGAAAATAAAGCGGGAAAAATAGCGTAAAATCAGGAAAGCGGGGGAAAATCCGTCATGTTTGTCACGATTGGACGCCAGCCGATTTACAGCCGGGATTTTGTCATATCCAGCTATGAGCTTTTATATAGAAGCAACGCGGGCGTAAGCGCCGCCGCGTTCGGCGATGAGGACGCCGCCACCCGGACGGTCGTGTCGAACGCGATTAATTTATTCGGATTGTCGGAACTGACCGGCGGCGCGCCGGCTTATGTGAATTTCACGCGGAATTTAATATTGACGAATCTGGCGTATATGGCGAGGCCGGATCAGATTATAGTGGAAGTGCCGGGCGGGATGTCGGTGGATGAGCGCCTGAAAGATAGATTGTATGAATTGAAAAATATGGGATACCGGCTTTCGCTCGGCGGCTATAACCAGCGAACCGCGCAGTTAAAATTTAATGAAATCGTGCATTTGTTTGACTTTGTGAGATTAAATGTCAGACTGCATAATAGATTACAGTTACGGGATTTGGTCAGCGCGATTCGGCGGCGGAGCGCCGCGGATTTAATCATGGAACAGGTTGAGACGGAAGCGGATTATGACAAAGTCAAAGACATGGATTTTTTATTATGGCAAGGCTATTTCTTTGAGCGTCCGGCGTCGATTACGAAAAGCGTGGATTTGGCGGAATCGTCTTACGGGAGAATATTTAACGAATGCGTCCGGACTGATTGTGATTTTGAGATTTGCAACGCGATTATAGAACGCGATCCCATGCTGACATATATGTTATTGGGCAGTACGCCCCGGCCCAATACGAACCGTTTGAGACGGACGCAGGATATACAGCGCGTTATTATGCCTATGGGCATGAACGGAATGCGCAAATGGGCGTGTTTGATATTATTAAAAAATATCAACGTGGGCGAATCGGACGCCCTGCCGCATAAGGCCTATACGCGGGGCGAGTTTCTCTCACGGGTTATTAAATCATCGGCGGCGAGCCTTCCGGAGTATAACGGCTTTATATTGGGCGTGTTTAGCTTATTGGATGAAATTATGGGCGTATCGAAAGACGAGTTATTTGGCGCGTTTCATATTCCGATGGATGTGCGGGACGCGCTGATGGACGAGCATAATGAATATTATGAATTTCTGCGCTGTGCGCGGACTTATGAAAAAAGCTATCGTTTCCCGGATGACGCGAGAATCCATGTCAATTTAAGCGCGGCGCGGCTGAACGCGCTCTATGATGAGTGCGTGAGGGAGACGGATCGCGTCTGGGATACGATGAACCCGTATTTTAAATTTTATACCGGCAATATTTTGAGATAAAATTTATAAATTTATAAAAATTAAATTTATTTTCAGCAAGCAATATCCCGTGATTTTTATTTAAATTTAAATAAAATAAAATTAAAATAAAATATAAATTTTATCGGGGAAAAATTTGAAAAAATTTGAAAATTCCCGAAAATTACCGGATAGAAATTTATAAAAACGCCGTCGAAAGCGGTTGACGAAACGGGATATTTGTTATAAAATAGAATTTAAGGGGAAAATCGGGGGGTGTCGCCGAGAAAATAAAATTCCTGTCAGCCATATGAACGCCTTGACCCGAAACCCGCGGGGGAAACTTGGAATTTGTTAAGATCGAAAGAAGGAGAAAAATTATGCTCAAGAATATGCAGATCAACACCCGGATGATTCTGTCCTATGTCGTCCTGATTGTATTCATGGCGATTGTCGGCGTGGTGTCCATCGTGTCGCTCAACAGCGTGGGCAACGCGCTGCAGGACTTCCACGACACGGCGTTCCAGACCGTACAGAACGCGTGGAGAGGCCGCTGGGCCGCCGCGAGCCTGCGCTCGAACCTGTTACAGGGAACGCTGGAAGATGACGCGACCAGAAACGCGTCTTACGTTCAGCAGGCGCGCCAACAGTTCAGCGATCTCCAAAGCGCGGTCACGGAACTGGAAAAGACCTACACGGGCGATGTCAACGGGGATCGTTCTAAATTGAATGACCTGAAAACGAATATTTCCGCCGCCACGCCTATGCTGGAACAGCTCTATGTCTACGCCGCCAATAACGACGTGGAACGGGGTTACTCGTATATGACCAATACTTATGAGCCTGTGGCGAATCAGATCCGCGATATACTGGGACAAATCAGCGACGACGCGGACGCCCGCGCTCAAGTCGTGGTCAACGAGGGCAATTCCACGGCGCATACGGCTGAAGTGATTCAGGTCATTTTAATCGTTGTCGGCGCGGCGTTCGGCGTATTTCTGGGCATTACGATGGCGAACGGCATTGTCACGCCCGTGAACGAAATGCAGGAAGTCACGCTTGCCGTATCCCAAGGCGATTTTGAATCTGTTATTAAATACGAGTCCAAAGACGCCCTCGGCGCTCTGGCGAATAATATGCGGCATCTTACGGCGACAATTAAAGAAATTATCACGGACGTGGAAATGCAGCTGGCTGAAATGGGCCGCGGCAATTTCAATATCCGCAGCCGTAAAGAAGAAATGTATCTCGGCTCGTTCTCCCGTCTCCAGACCGCTATGACGACTTTGACGCAAGCCGTCAGCGATACGATGGCGCAGATCGACGTTTCCGCCGAACAGGTCAACTCCGGCGGCGAACAAATCTCCTCCAGCGCCCAAGCTATGGCGCAAGGCGCGACCGAACAGGCGTCGTCTATCCAAGAATTGGCCGCGACTATCGGCGAAATCTCTCACGCCGTCGAAGTCACCGCGAGCCACGCGCAGGCCGCCAAAGTCGATAACCAGCAATCTCACGATCAGATCGCTATCTGCTCCGCGCATATGGCCGACTTGATGAAAGCCATGAAAGCGATTGAAGTCAAATCCGTGGAAATCAGCAAAGTTATTAAAACCATTGAAGACATCGCGTTCCAGACCAATATCTTAGCCCTGAACGCCGCTGTCGAGGCCGCCCGCGCCGGAAGCGCCGGCAAAGGTTTCGCCGTCGTCGCCGACGAAGTCCGCAATCTCGCCACGAAATCTCAAGAGGCGTCGGCAAGCACCGCCGCTCTGATCGAAGACACCGTCAAAGCCGTCAACGAGGGCACGCGCCTTTCTATCGAAACGGATGAGGCCCTGAAAGAAGTCGTTATCCGCGCCCAGAAAGTTATGGACGCCGTCACGAATATTTCCGCCGCCACCGATACGCAATCGCATGACGTGGCGCAGGTCAGCACCGGTATTGACCAGATTTCCAGCGTAGTCCAGACCAACTCCGCGACCGCTGAGGAATCCGCCGCCGCCAGTGAGGAACTGTCGGGACAGGCGAACCTCCTGAAAGAACTGGTCGGACGCTTTACTTTGCGTCAGGAGGGACACGGCGCCCCGCGTTCCCGCGCCTCTTCCGGCGACGCCGCTTACTCCAACGATAAATATTAATTAAATATTATCAATATTAATATTTAATATTTCAGTCTCCCCCGCTTGTTATAAAATAAATAAAAAATTGTCCGCCTGTGGCAAAACACGGGCGGACGATTTTTTTATTTTAATAATAATATAATAAAAAAATGGTTCTTGACAACGCCGAGAAAAGAATTATAATTTTATACGACAATCGAACAGCGCAATAAACCTGTGAGAAAGAAGAGTAGGCGGAACGCGAATCTCAAAGAGAGTCCCGGACGGTGAAATCGGGACAGAAGAGCGTCCGTGCGAATGGACTTTCGAGGGCGGAGCGAAAGAAAATATAAAATTATATATAAAATAAAATATTTTAATTTTTATATTATTATTTTATATTT
>CAJOFP010000015.1 GCA_905233795.1 uncultured Oscillibacter sp.
TCCCGGTATTCGCGCAAGATACGCGAATATTTGCGCAAAATTCGCAAGACGCGCCAATATACGCGCCGGATAAAAATAATATAAATATTTGCGACGCGCTGTTATTGCCCGGCGGCGGCGACGTGGAGCCTTGGCGGTACGGACAGAAAAATTTATACGCGAGAAATATCAATCCGGCGCGGGACGCTTGGGAATTTGATTTATTACGCGATTATTTTCAAAATAAAAAGCCGATTTTGGGAATATGCCGGGGATTACAGGTAATCAATATATTTTTCGGCGGGGATTTAATCCAAGATATTCCCGGACATAATCAAATAAATGGGATCGATCAAACGCATAGGATTTATTTTGATAAAAATTATCAAGATTATTATAAAAATAATAATCTTGATTATAATAATAATTATAATATGCTGTTCGGGGAATCGGATATTTTAAGCGTCAATTCGGCGCATCATCAGGCGGCGGGACGGCTGGGCGGCGGATTGTACGCCGTCCGCCGCGCTGAGGATGGCGTTATAGAAGCGTTGGCGCATGAAAACGCGCCGGTTTTCGGGGTTCAATGGCACCCGGAACGGCTGTATAATTCTATAGGCGAAAATTTATTCCGGGGATTTGTCGAACTGGTTCGCCGGAATTGCGAAAATTATATTTAAATTTATATAAAATTATAGATTGCCTGACAGACGGAAATAGTAAAAACGCACAAATAAAATTTTGATTTTTCGCAAGAAGCCCTTGACGATTAAGCCGGAAAAGATTATAATTGATTTTGGTTTTATGTGGGATGACTGGAAAGACGCGCCGATCCGGATTCTCATGCTGATTTTTATATAAAGCGCGTGGAATAAAAACGGCGCGTTTCGCCGTTACTCGCTTGTTAAACGCTTTATGATTCATTTTGATTAATTTTATTGATCTTATTTGATTTCAGGCGCGAATGGAACGAAAGGAGAACGCACATAATGGAGCAAAAAATTTCTCCCGCGTCGGTCCCCGTTCGTAAGAACGAACAGCAGAAATTTCACGAGGGCATTTTAACGGACGGCTGGCGTTATTTCGGCGCCCACCCGGCTATACAGAACGGACAGCGCGGCTGGCGGTTTCGGACATGGGCGCCGAAAGCCCAAGGCGTATCCGTAGTCGGCGAGTTTAATCAATGGGACGAAAAAGCGAATCCCCTGAAACGCAACGGCGAACTGTGGGAAGGCTTTATCCCGGATTTGCAAGAATATGACGTGTATAAATTCGCCGTTCGCGGCGTGGACGGTAAAACAAGACTGAAAGCCGATCCGTATGGATTCCATACGGAAACGCGTCCGGCGACCGCGAGCAAATTATATGATATTTCGGGCTTCCCGTGGTCTGACGGCATGTTCCGGGCGCGTCGGAAAGATCGACCCGTCTATGAATCGCCGTTAAATATATATGAAGTGCATTTAGGCTCTTGGCGTCTGCGCGAAAACGGCGATTTTATTGATTATCGTGACTTAGCGAAGCAGTTAGCCCCGTATGTGAAAGAAATGGGCTATACAGCGATTGAGTTATTACCCGTCACGGAACATCCGTTGGATTTGTCATGGGGCTATCAATGCACGGGCTATTTCGCGCCGACTTCCCGATACGGCACGCCTAAAGATTTCATGTGGTTCGTGAATTATATGCACGAAAACGGCATTATGGTAATTCTGGACTGGGTGCCGTCGCATTTCTGTAAAGACGCGCAAGGGTTATACGAATTTGACGGCGGTTGCTGTTATGAATATACGGACCCGAACAAGCGCGAACACATGAGCTGGGGAACCCGCGTATTTGACTATGGCCGTCCCGAAGTATGCAGCTTTTTATATTCCTCGGCGCGTTACTGGCTCGAAGAATATCATATAGACGGCTTGCGCGTGGACGCCGTCGCGTCGATGTTATATTTAGATTATGACAGACAGAACGGCGCGTGGACGCCGAATAAATACGGCGGCAATCATAATTTAGAAGCGATTAAATTCTTGCAAAATCTAAACGCGATGGCGTTCCAGACAGACCCGTATTGCCTCATGATCGCCGAGGAATCGACGGCATGGCCGAACGTCACGAAACCGCCGGCCCCGGACGATATAGAAAGCGACGCGCTGGGATTTAATTTAAAATGGAACATGGGCTGGATGAATGACATGTGCCATTATTTAAAATTAGACCCTTGGTTCCGTCAGGATCATCATAAAGATATTACGTTCTCGTTCATGTACGCGTTTTCTGAAAATTACGTCCTGCCGATTTCCCATGACGAAGTCGTTCACATGAAAGGTTCTATAGTCGGCAAAATGCCGGGGGATTATCCAAATCAAATCCGTTCGACGCGTGGATTTTATTCTTATTTATTGGCGCATCCCGGCAAGAAATTATTATTCATGGGCGTGGAAATCGGCCAGTGGAACGAATGGCATTCTGATCGGGAGCTTGATTGGCATTTATTGCAAGACAATCAGGACGCCAAAAATCTGCATTTGTTTTTCAAAGACGCCAACGCGTTTTATAAGCGCAGTAAAGAACTCTGGGAGATTGATTTCAGCTGGGAGGGTTTTGAATGGCTTGTCCCGGATGATAATCACAATAACGTCGTGATTTTCCTGCGTAAAGACAAAAAAGGCCGCGAATTGCTCTGCGCGATTAATTTTTCTCCCAATGATTATAACGGCTATCGCGTAGGCGTCCCGCCGCGTAAAAAATTTGTCCCGGTTTTCACGACGGACGATCCCAAATACGGCGGCAATGATTTCTATGACAAAGAACCCGTCGAGACTGAAGAAATCGAGGCGCACGGCAAAGACCAGTCTATATCAATTAAAATTCCCGCGTTCGGCGCCGTATTCCTGCGGGGCGAGGGGACTTTCCGTAAAAAGAAAAAAGCGCTCCCCCGCGCCGTCAAATCCGTACAGGCCGCCGCGAAAAAAGATAATAATAAATAATATCATATAAATATAATAAATTTATTATTGACCGCGATTTCTGCGCGGGGTCGGCGCGTTTGATTATGATAAATATAATAAATAAATATTATAAATTATTATAAATATGATATAATTATCTTGATAATAGAATTTAATTATAAAATTTATATAAATAATAAATATATATTTAATATATTATATATTATAAATAAGCCCGCGCCGCTCCGCGCATAAATTGATACACATCAGGCGAAAAGGAGCTGGAAAAAACATGAAAAAAGAGTGCATCGCCATGCTGCTGGCGGGCGGTCAGGGAAGCCGCCTGTACGTCCTCACCAGCAACGTGGCAAAGCCCGCGGTCCCCTTCGGAGGAAAGTATCGCATTATCGATTTTCCCCTGTCCAACTGTACCAATTCCGGCATCGACACCGTGGGCGTCCTGACCCAGTACCGGCCTTTGGAGCTGAATAGCTATATCGGCTCCGGTCAGCCGTGGGACTTGGACGGCAGTACCGGCGGCGTCCACATCCTTCCGCCTTACCAGACCGCTCAAGGCGCGTCTTGGTTCAAAGGCACAGCGAACGCGATTTATCAGAATATCGGCTTCGTGGATTTATATGACCCGGATTACGTCGTGATTTTATCCGGCGATCATATCTATAAGCAGGACTATTCGGATATGATCCGCGTGCACAAGCAGTCCAACGCCGTATGCACGATTTCCGTCATGGAAGTGCCGTGGGCGGAGGCTCCCCGTTTCGGTATTATGAGCGTCGACAAAGACGATAATATTACCGAGTTCGCCGAGAAGCCGAAACAGCCCAAGAGCAATCTGGCGTCCATGGGCATTTATGTATTTTCATGGAAGCCTCTTCGCAAATATCTCACGGATGATGAGAATGACCCCAATTCGCAAAACGATTTCGGCAAGAATATTATTCCGGCTATGCTGCGCGATAATCAAAAAATGGTCGCGTATCGTTTCAAAGGCTACTGGAAAGACGTGGGAACGCTGGAATCTCTCTGGGACGCCAATATGGATATGTTGTCTGAGAACTCCGGTCTGGACGTTTCGGATGATTCATGGCCGATTTACGCCCGTTCCGTCAATTCGCCCCCGACGTGGCTCGCGCCGGATTCGCACGTCACGCACAGCGCGATTAACAGAGGCAGTGAGATTCACGGCGAAGTCGAAAACTCGGTCTTATCGCCCAATATTAAAATCGGCAAAGGCGCGAAAGTCGCCTATTCCGTGTTATTACCGGGCGTAGTTGTGGAAGACGGCGCGTCCGTCGAGTACGCGATTGTCGGTGAAAACGCGAAAATCGGCAAAAACGCGAAAATCGGCGGCAGACCCGAAAATCAGGAGGGCGAAAATAATTTCGGCCTGACTGTTATCGCCCCTGAATGCGTCGTGGAAGAGGGACGCGTAGTCGCGCCCAAAATCATGTTGGATGTAAACGGCAAGGAGGTATCCAGATGAACGGACTGCAAGGGATTATTTTCGCCAATGAGGACCGCGCCGGATTGAAAGAATTAGTGGGTCCCCGCTGTTCCGCGTCGATTCCTTTTGGCGGACGTTATCGCGTCGTGGATTTCCCCCTGTCGAACATGGTCAACGCGGGCATTACGGATGTAGGCATGATCACGCACGGGCAATATCAGAGCCTGTTGGATCACGTCGGCACGGGCAAGGCGTGGGATTTGTCCCGCAAGCGCGGCGGTTTAGCTTTCCTGCCGCCGTTCAATACGGACAGCAGCAAGAATATTATGCCCTATCGCGGCAACGTGGAAGCGTTGGCGGGCGTCCGGTCTTATTTAGATACGATCCGTCATGAATATGTGGTCTTGACCGACGGCGATCTGGTCGCCAATCTGCCGATCAATGAAATTTTTGAAGAGCATTTGAAAACCGGCGCGGATATTACGATTGTCGTCGGCAATGACAGTTTTGAAATCGACGACGGGACGTATTTTGAACTGGATCAGGATAATCGCGTCAGAGAAGTTTTAGTCCATTTGCGCAATCCGAGAGGACATCGCGGATTAGATACGTTTATTATATCTACGGAGTTATTAAAAAATCTTGTGGACGACTGCACGGGCAAGGGACAATACAGCTGGCGGCGCGCCGTGTTACAGGCCCATAAAGATGATTTAAAATTACACGCGTATATTTTCAACGGCTTCGCGGCGCAGATTCGTTCCGTGAAAGAATATTATGATCGCAGCATGCAGTTATTAGACCCCGCTGTCCGCGCTGATTTGTTCACGCCCGCCCGGCCTATCATGGCGAAATCGGCGGACAAGCCGTCGGCCTATATCGGCCCTGAGGGCAAAATGATCAATTCTTTAATCGCTGACGGCTGTCATATCGAAGGCACGGTCGAAAATTCGATTTTATTCTCCGGCGTCACTGTCGAAGCCGGCGCGAAAGTGGACGGCTGTATTATTTTCCGTGACGCGATTATCCGCAAAAACGCGGAAGTCAGTTATGTCATCGGCGACAAAAACGTGGAGATTCTGGAACGCCGCCGCCTGATGGGCTATTCCACACATCCGCTGATTCTCGCCAAAAACAGCCGGGTATAAAATCCGTTATTAATATTATTAATATTATTAATATTATTAATATTAATAATATAATAATCAAGATAAAATCATCATATAATAAAAAATCCGATAAACTGTTCTCATGCTGATTGAAAACCGGCGAAATCCCGCGATTCTGGCGGCGTGTCCGAAATCGGGCGCGCCGTCAGAGATACGGGGTTCGCGTATCAAAGGTCCGGGAACGGAACGGACGCGATCCGTGATTCAAATTCTTCTCGGACAGCAAGATTTTCATCAAAATCAAGATTTCAAGCAAGATTTTCAGCAAGATTTAAATCGCAATCTACGGGCGGACGCGTGCGAAAACGCGGACGCGGCATTAAAAAGGAGTGTCCCCCTCATGAAGATTCTATATGTTACCAGTGAGGCCGCGCCGTTCTGCAAGACCGGCGGCCTCGGCGATGTTGCCGGCTCCCTTCCCGTATCGCTCGTAAAAGAGGGCGCGGAAGTGGCCGTGGCTTGCCCCCTGTACCGGCGGGTACGCGAAAATTTCGGCGATCAGCTGAAATTCGAGCGTTATGATTATGTCGATTTGGCTTGGCGCCATATCTATTGCGGCCTGTTTTCTCTGGAACTCGACGGCGTAATCTGGTATTTCTTTGATAACGAACAGTATTTCGACCGTCCGGATCTCTATGGCTATCTCGACGACGGGGAACGCTTCGCGTTTTTCTCCCGCGCCGTCGTTCGGATGCTCCATCATTTGGCTTTCTGGCCGGAAGTGATCAACGCCAACGATTGGCAGACCGCCCTTGTCCCTGTTTATCTGAAAGACGACGGCGTCCGGGAAGAACAATTCCGGTCTATTAAAACCGTCTTTACGATTCATAATATCGAATATCAGGGCAGATTTAATCCGTATGTTCTGGGCGATTTGTTCGGCCTTGACGCGGGCTGGGTTCGTGACGGGACGTTATTAATGGACGGCGATCTGAATTTATTAAAAGGCGCGGTTTTATGCGCCGACGCCGTAACCACCGTCTCGCCGACTTACGCCAATGAATTGAAATTAGCCTATTTCGCGCACCGTCTCGAAAGCGTTATGCGTCAATGCGAGTATAAACTCTCCGGGGTTTTGAACGGCATTGACACGGAGAAATTTAATCCCGAAACGGACACGCGCTTGACTTATAATTATTCCGCGAAAGATTTAATCGACAAAGATCAGGCGAAAGAATCCGGCAAGGCGAAAGACAAAGCCGCTTTACAGCAAATGCTTGGACTGCGTATCGAACCCGATTTGCCGATTGTCGCCATGATTACCCGTCTGGTCTCTCATAAGGGCTTGGACTTAGTCTGTGAAGTATTGCACGACATGATGGGTCTGCCCATGCAATTAGTGATTTTAGGCAAAGGCGATCAGAAATACGAAGAATTTTTCCGCTGGGCCGGACAGCAATATCAGGGCCGCATGGCTGTAATTTTAGATTACAACGAAAAACTCTCGATGGATATTTATTCCGGCGCCGATTTGTTCTTAATGCCGTCCAGAAGCGAGCCTTGCGGTTTAAGCCAAATGATCGCCATGCGTTACGGTACGATTCCGGTTGTCCGGGAGACCGGCGGCCTGAAAGATACCGTCGAACCCTATGACGCCCTGCGCGACGCCGGCAACGGCTATTCGTTCGCCAATTATTCCAGCGGCGATATGCTTTACGTCCTGCGTTCGGCTGTCTATCTTTATACGGATTATCCCGACGCGTTCGCCCGTCTGCGCCAGCGCGCTATGGCCTGTGATTTCAGCTGGAAACGCAGCGCCAATTCGTATTTAAATATTTACGCCGGTTTACTGGGCCGCGTATGGCCGGAAAATCCCGCGCCGGAGAATCCCGAAAGCAATCCCGAGGCGACGCCGGAAAATCCTGAAACCAATCCCGAAGTAAAATCGGAAGAGACGGAGAATCCGGAGGCGTGAGATGGCTGCCCTATGGAATAAACCGCCGAGGCCTCGTAATCCGGGGCCGGAACCCCGTAGACCGGGGAGACCGGCGCCGGAACCGCCGCCCCCGCGTCCAATTCTTCCCTTGATTCCCTTTTTCCCGTTCCGAAAGCGTCCGGAGCCGCCCCCGCCTCCGGGACCCCCGCCGGGACATCCGGGACCGCGTCGGGGTCCGGGGCGGAGATAGCCGGGAATAAAAATCATAAAAATAAAATAAAAAAATAAACGCGTGCGCGTATCGCGTATCGCATATCAACGGAGGTTCTATGACACCCTTTAGCACAAAATCCCTTGAAGATTCTCTGACCGCCAAATTAATGCTTAACTTCGGCAAAACGCCCGAAGAGGCCAGCGAACAGGAAATGATGAAAGCCAGCGCCCTTGTCTTACGGGATGTAATGGCCATTCGCGGCGTGGAAGCCATGAAAGAAACGCGCCGGTATCAAAAAAAGCAAGTCCATTATCTCTCGTTGGAATTTTTAATCGGGCGCAGTCTCATGAAAAACGCCTATAATCTGGAAGTTCTGCCGCAATTAAAAGAAGCG
>CAJOFP010000016.1 GCA_905233795.1 uncultured Oscillibacter sp.
GGCAAATCCGGCGACAATTCCGGCGGCAATAGCAATTCCGGCGGCAATTCCGGCGGACCTCATCCGCTGCCGCCCCCGCCGCCCAAGCCCCCGTCGCCTTCGACAAATCAGGCGCGAACAGGCGCCCGCAGAGCCAAAGACACAAGTTCTATGGAAACCAGCAGACGTCCGAAACTGGACGCGGTTCAACCCGTCAGCAAGAGCAAAGACGACAGTTCGCTTAATTTGGCGTCGCAATCCAAGCATATGACGCCGGATTCGTTCGCGGCGGCGAGACAAAATAACGGCGCGAAGAAGCAAAGCAAAGACGACAGTTCGGCGTCACAATCCAAGCGTATGACGCTGGATTCGTTCACGGCGCGGAAAGAGAATAACAGCGCGAAGAAGTCCGGCGAAAATCGAATCAAAGACGCGGAGTCGATAACGCCCAGCAGACATATGAAACTGACGCTGGATGATTGACGGCGCGTAAAGCCGGGCCGGGTTCCGCCCGAACGGAAAAAAATTATAAAAATTATAAAAAATATAAAAAGCCCTGACTAAACGGAGATCAAGTGAAAATTTATGACAAGATTAATACCGGGAAAAACCAAAGTACAGATAGAATTGTTCCGGGGCATATCTCTGGGGGATATTCTGGTCGCGGGCGTTGCGCTGACTATGCTGATCTTCCTGCTTATGTCCAATCTGCCGTATAAAGTTTATATCTGTCTGGCCGTCGCCATGATAGCGGGGTCATTATTGGTTCGTATCGGCGATCAGGCGAATTATCTCTATCTTTTGCATATTTTCAGCCATTTCGGATATGACCGCCATTTCGCCAGAAGCCAGACGGACGCGGAGTTGACACAGCGTATGGAAGATTCAGGCGAGGAGACGCCGGATGAGAACGCCAATTCATCCGGCGGGCTTTCCGCCGCCCCGCGTGAGACGAAAACGGAGAGCGCGGCGGAAAAAAAGAAACGGCGGAAAGCGGAAAAAGCGGAACGAAAAAAGCGTTTGAAAGCGGAAAAGGCGGCGGAAAAGAAGCGTCAAAAAGAACGTAAGCGGGAAGACAGGATTTTAAAAAATAAAAAAGTCCCGCAGGCGGAAAAAGACGCGATACTCGCTAAACGCGAAGCGGAGGCGCGGGAGGAGGAAGTTTCCAAATCCGTGGACGCCGTATTCGATTCCGTGGCGAAACAAGACCGGAAAATCTCGAAAGAAGAGCGTAAAACGAACGAACGCGCCCGCGCCAGAGCGCGGAAAGAGGAAGATAAGCGGCTGAAAAGCAAGACAGTCCCGGAAGAGGAAAAAGAAGCGATCCGCGCCCGCCGCGCCAAAGAAAGCGAGGAATCCATGCGCCGCCTCGCCGAATCGAAAGACGCGTCGACTGTCCGTAAAAACATGGATAATATTTTGGGCTTTACGGCGATCCGGGACGGCTTGATTGAATACGGCAAGCGCGAGTATTACGGCGCGGTGATTGAGATCGACCCGATAGAATTTCGCTTTTTCAGCGAACACAGGCGGAGAAATTCCATCGAGTCCGGTCTTGGCCGCATTCTGCGTTCCGTGAATAATAATTACAGCGCGAATATTATCAAAATCGAACGGCCAATCCGTTATGAAAGCTATCTTATAAAAGAATATGACAAGCTGGAACAGCTCCGGGGTTCTTATGAAAGCGGTATGCTGACGGAAGACGAGCTGAAAGCCCGCGTGGAAGTCGAATATGATCGCATTAACGAATTATGGAATCTGTGCGGCGACGACAAAGTCGTGACGGGATTTTATTATATCGCGTTGTTTGACAGCGACAAACGACAGCTGGAAGTGGAAGTGGGCAACGCGCTTGTGTCTCTGGCGCAGGGGGAAATGATTGTCCGGCGTCTGAAAGACAAAGAACTCGCCGTCTTTCTCAAGTATACCAACGCGCTGGATTTCGACGAAAGCATGATTGACAAAATCTCGCCGGAGGATTACGCGCAATGGGCGAAGCCGGATGTCGTGGATATAAAAGCGCGGCGGGTGGAAATCAATCATATTATTACGCATAATCTCAGGGTCGTGAGTTATCCGACGGCGGTCGACGACGCGTGGATCGCGGGCGTGATGTCCATGCCCGGCACGAAAGTCGTGCTCAAAGCGCGGCCCATGGACAGGGAAAAAGCCATACGGGGCATTGACCGTTCTCTGGTGGAACTGCGCGGGCAGTGGAGTTCGACGGGCGTCGATTCCCGCCGCATGGAACTGGAAGAGCATGTCAATACGCTTCAGGGATTGTTGGGCACGCTGCAAAGCGATAACGAGTCGCTTCTGGAATGCAATATTTATATTACGGCCTATGATATTGTCGCCACGCGGAATAATTTTAAAATCAAACAGCCGGGGGAGTCAATCCTGCCGACTATCTCGGACATGAAACGAACGGTCCGGCGGACATGGCAGGAAAGCGGTTTCCGGCTGGGCAATATGGAATTTGAACAGGTGGAGGCGTTTCTGGGATCGCAGGTCAGCGGGCTTGATCCGTTGTCCACGCAAGGGCGCGGCATTCCCAGCAATACGATCGCCGCCTGTTATCCGTGGATTTACGCGCATATTTCCGACGAGGGCGGCGTGAAACTGGGCGCGAATGACGGGATTCCCGTCTTTATTGACTTTTTCCGGCGCGATAATGAGCGCGTCAATTCCAATATGGTCATCGTCGGCAAGTCCGGATCGGGCAAATCTTACGCGACAAAAAGCATTTTGTCGAATCTGGCGGCGGACGACTCGAAAATATTTATTTTAGACCCGGAAAACGAATATCAGGAACTCGCCGGGAATTTACACGGGAAAATTATCAACGTCGGCAACGCGCAGTACGGGCGTCTGAATCCGTTTCATATTATTACGGCGCTGGACGACGACGAGGCGGGAGAAGGCGGCGGCCCCAGCGGCAGTTACGCGACGCATTTGCAATTCTTGGAAGAATTTTTCCGGCAGATTCTGCCCGATTGCGACAAAGATTCCATGGAATATTTAAACACCATGACGGATCGCTTATATAGTGATTTTAATATCACGCCCGAAACGGATCTGTCAAAATTACATCCGGAGGATTATCCCGTTTTTGATGATTTATACGACGCGATTTTAAAAGAATTTCAAAGCACGGATAATCAATATATACGGACGATGTTAAGAACGCTGTTGAATTATATCGCCAAATTTTCCACGGGCGGACGAAACGCGAATATCTGGAACGGCCCCAGCACGGTCACGACGGATACGAATTTCACGGTATTTAATTTCCAGTCCATGCTCGCCAATCGCAATACGACGATAGCGAACGCGCAAATGCTGTTGGTATTAAAATATATCGACAATGAAATTATCAAAAACCGGGATTATAACGCGAAATATAATTTAAAGCGCAAAATCGTCGTCGTGATTGACGAGGCGCATGTATTTATAGACGCCAAATTTCCCATCGCGCTGGATTTCATGTTCCAGCTCGCCAAACGTATCAGAAAATATAACGGCATGCAGATCGTAATCACGCAGAATATCAAAGACTTCGTCGGCAGTGAGGAGATCGCCCGGAAATCCACCGCGATTATCAACGCCTGTCAATATAGCTTTATATTCGCGCTCTCGCCGAATGATATACAGGATCTTGTGAAATTATACGCGAACGCGGGCGGCATTAACGAAAACGAACAGGAACAGATCGTGCAGGCCCCAAGAGGGCAGGCGTTTACCATCATGAGCGCGTCGAGCCGTTCCACGTTCCGCGTGGAGACCGGGCCAAGCATGATTCACATGTTTGAGGACAAAAATTTTGTCAGCCGGTATTTTGTCGGAACGGAGGGCGCGCAGGCGTGGGAAGATTTCATAGGAAACAGCCGTGAAGTCCATAACCGGTTCGCGCCGGAAAATGAAACGGCGGCTGATTCTTATACGCGGGAAGAACGGGCCGCGCCGCGCGCTTCGATCTTATTCGAGGAAGTCAGCGGCGACGAGTACGACAGCGAGGAAAATTCGGCGGACGATGCCGCAAACGTATCATCCGGCGTTTTCTTGGAGGAAACGACGGAGGACGACGATCTCTCATGGAATGAAATCACGGAAGAAACCGCGTTTGAACAGCCGCGCTCCGTCACGCGGGAAGAACGGGCGGCGAACGGATTCTCAGGCGAGGCGGGACAGACCGCGTTTTCCCCGGTGGAACAGCTTGCCGACGCGCTGACGGAATCGTTCCGCCGCGCCGGTATCGCGGCCCCGTCCGGCGGTCAGGATTCCGGCGCGACGCTGGCCGACGTGCGGCGGGCGATTGATGAACAGCTCAGCGCGGAACGCGAGGAACTGCGCCGCGAACGGGAAGCGTTACGCGCCATAATGGATAGATTCAATCAAATGACATCCGCCGGCGTCACGGAAGCGGAAGATAAAGCCCCGGATGATGATTCGGACCTGACGGATGATTCGATTTTCGCGGAATTGGAAATCCCGGACGATGAGGAAGAAATCGAAAGCGAATCCGATGTTTATCTGTCCGGAGATACGGAAATCCCGGACGACGATGAGGATGACGGTAATTATCAGTTCAGTGACGAAGAGGATGATGATTACTGGAAAACATACGGCGAGGACGAACCGGACGAGGATGAATACGGGGACGAAGAAGATCAAGAAGATCAAGAAGATCAAGAAAATCAAGAGAACGGGAATGAATTTGACGAAGAAGAGGACGAGGAAGAAGACGAAGAAGACGAAGACGAGGACGAGGACGATGATTGGAACGACAGCGAATATGAGGACATGGACGATGACAGCGACGACAGCGCGTTTGATCTGAGCGCGTTCCTCAGACTTTCCACGGAAGACGAGACGGAGAACACCGTGAACATCGTGGAGCGGATGCGCCGCGAAGGCGTTCTGACATCGCCGGTCACGCTTCAGGAACTGATCGAATATATCGAACGGAAAAAATAAAAGGACGGGAGGTGAATCCCATGAGAAAAATTTTAAAAAATATGAAAAACGCCCGCGCCGTTAAAAGCGGACGGTTCGCGCGGCTTGCGGCATTGTTCGCGCTTTTGCCGATATTGGCTTTGTGCGCGTTCCGGATCGCGCAGCCGGCGCGGGCGGCGGACGAGTATCGTTATATCTTTGAGTATACTACCAACAATATATCTCAAGGCGACAGCGATTTGGAATCCCGGATTCAAATTGAGTTTTTTATTATCACTTACAATACGTCGGCCAGCGGCAAGGAACTGCACAGCCAATTCCTGTTTCCGTATGAGGACTCTCTGGAAAACGGCTACAAACTGGTGGGTTCATCCGAGCAGGAAGAACTGGATCGTGAAATTTCAAACAGATACGGCGAGCAAGCGCCCAGCCTGACGAATCAGGAGCCGTTTAAGGCGTTCAAAACGACGCAGTATTTCTTCACTTCGCCGCATATCATCCGGGATGTGGAGCGCGTACAGATTTTAGCCAGCGGCGACAGCGGATGGGAATGTCAGGGAATGCGCCTGTTCCGCGTGGATAAGCTCGGCGGACTGCGCCGCTATAATCCTATCTCTCAGGATATTTATATTGATTTTGAGGGACAACTGCTCGCGGAGACGGAAGCGCGGTCTCTCTCGTGGTCAACCGACAAGCTGATTCCATTCAGCAAGGCGGGCGGGGGCGATTATAATATATCCACGAGTTTCAGTGAGGACTACGCGAAGCATGAAATGCAGACGACCGCGTCGCAAAAGACCCCTCCGCCGACGTTCGCGGTACGCATGGATTTCGCCGACTTTTACGGCGCGGGACTGGAGTGCCTTGCCGCGCCGCCAAACGCGCTCGGCAAGACGAACGACAATAAAAGATATAAACTGACGGATAACAGCCTTTATTTTCCCGAAGTCATGTCGGTGACGATACGTTACCGAAACCGTTATGGGAATACCTGTTCGACGGAAGCGCCGTTTGTGATCGGCGCGGCGGAATGGGCGCGGTCGCGGCTCGGGAACGGCGATGTCGAACTGTCCGGAATCGCCCAGCAGGGGGAAAGCCTGATGACGGCTATTTTCATACCGGATTTCGGCGAGTTTGAGTTGGAAAACGGGAACAACAATCTTGTTTTCACGCTCGGCGCGCAAAGCGCGAACGCGAAACTCGGAGCCAGCTGCGGTTCCGACAACTCTTATCTCGCGGGGAGCGCCAGCGACAGCGTCATGTTTACGGCGGTCGCCCTGTATGACCTGAGAGGGGAAAATCAAAATAAGATCAGCGTGAGCATGGACAGCCTTTCCAAAACGCCGCGTTATCAATATGATATAGACCCCATCGCCTGCCGGGTGGCGACTTCCCTCGAAGGCGAACTTCTGGGAGCCTCCCAAGATACTTCCGTCGCGCTCAGCGGATCAAGACCCAATTCCGAACTGGCGCCGCGGGACAAGACGACGCGTTATCTCGCGGAGATTAAAACGGATGATCTGGCTCAGGCCGCCACGAAAAGCAAGGTGACTCTGCAAATCAATTACAGAGATTATAACAACGTTATCCGTAATATAGACGTGGATATATACGCGGCCGCAAGCCATTTTTACGGCTACTGGCCGGGTTCCCCCAACGCGTATGTCGGCTATTATCAGGGCACGTCGCGGGGCGGCACGCTCCGTTTCACGTTCTCCGTCGCCAATATCAAAGAAATCTCGGATGTGACTCTGACATTGGCCGGTGACGATAAAGACGACTGGCAGATCACGGATTTCTCGCTTTTCAAAGTCAAATCCATGGGTCAGCGCGTTGTCACATGGGAGAACTTCACGACGCAGGACGGCGTTTCCAGCGATCGGAAAATCGACCGAAACGTACAGGCGACGTTGATTTACAGCAGAATGAACCAAACGGAAAATCCGACGAATCCGCCGGATCCCAACAATCCCACGGCGACGCCGACGCCTCCCGCGAATCCGACGCCCACCGGCGCGCCCATTTTAATTCTCCCGGACAGCGATCCGATTTCAGTGGGGCCGGACAGCGGCGCCGCGGACGTGACAAAGCCCACAAGAGACTGGTCAAAACTGCGCTATTCCATGTCGTATCAGGAAGCGTCGCAGGATTTGCAATTTACCGAGGAACGCTGCCGGTATACCGTGGAAGTAAAAGTATCCGACACGGATGACAGAGGCGGCGCGAACGGCGACTGCGGCTCCAAAAACCTGTTTTATTTCAGATTAATTTTCAATAACGGAAGCAGCGGGTTCGTATTGGCGAATCAACAGCTTGAGGCCGACGGATTCCGAACCGGACAAACCGAGCGTTTTACTATCGCAACAAATCAGGATTACGGCGATGTCGTGACCGTGCAGATTTTCCCGGAGGATGTCGCCGAGGACAGCGATAAATATGATAAATTAAAAATCGACGAAATCAATGTTTCCAGAAGCGCCGACGCCGCGCTGGTTCCTACATGGACGGTTCACAACGTCGGATGGATTGACATCAGCTTCCGCGATGAGGGACAACTGCAGTCCGTATCGGGACAGGCGGGACGCTCCACGACGGAAATCATCCGGCCTTTCAACGTGGATCAGACCAGTTACAGAGCGAGACTTCTGTTTTCTATCAAGACGGGAGAGTATGATTTAAATACAAACGGGCAAAGAAAACAGCAATTTGAGGGTACTTTGAAAGCGACGCTCCATTACGCGGACACGTCCGGAACGACAAAGGAATTTACGGATAATAACGTCATAGGCAAGATGTATGAATATATCCATCAGCAGCCGAAAAAGAGAGACGACGGTATTATTATCAGCGATCCCAATCTGATGTTCCGGGAAAATCATACGGATCGATTTGTACTCGAAGTGGCTGACGTGGCGTCGCTTTACCGTCTTGAACTCCTCCCCGGCGGCAATTCCAACGTCTCCACCAAATGGAATATTGATTCCGTGACCGTGAGCCTGATACGAAGCGAGGGAACGCTGAGGATTAACCGGGACGAGGAATATGATCAGGGTTACAAAGCGAATCTTGAGCCTGTTTATATCACGTCCCACGACAGCGAAACCCA
>CAJOFP010000017.1 GCA_905233795.1 uncultured Oscillibacter sp.
CAAAGACGGCGCTGAGTTTGTTTTCTCAACGCCGCCTGACAAGGCTTTTCAAATCGTCAACTTCCAACTTAGCCCGAAAAGCCGCAAATTAACGAACTTTCAAGCTGTCAGAAGCGCCGCTTTACGGGGCTATGTCCCTGCCTTATACCCATGATTTTTCCTGTCCGCGTAACTTCCGCGTTTCAATCATTTTATATTCGCCCGGATTTTACTTTAAATTTATCGTCACTCTTTTCACTTTCCCCAATCCACAAAAGAAAATGATTTGAGTAACTTTACCCGGTTGCGAACAAAACAAACGTATGGGTATAATAGCCCCGCGGTCTGGAGCGCAAACTCCAGTGCGTTGAGCAGTGCTATACTCGGCGTAGGGCAACGGGGAATTGCGGTCCCTGTCTCCCACCGCTCTTTATGTTTCGTGCCTGTATCATAGCATATCTAAAATTAAATCGCAAGAGCGTTTGGATAAAAATTTAAAAAATTTTTACAATTCGTGATTTTTAACAAAAATCCCCGCCGCTTTTTGTGCGACGGGGAGATTTTTATATTTAGATTTTTATATTTTCAGTCAATTTATAAATTTATATTATTACGCAATCGCGGCCTGTCCCGCGTCGGACGCAATCCAGTTATATAATGCTTTCGCGCTTTCCGAAGTCTCGCTGTCCGTGATAATATACACTGGCGTCTGATCGTCGTTGACTATCGTGCTCATCTCCCACGCGAATCCGCCGTCGTCCACTTCCGCCCAGATTACCGCGTCCGGCGTTTCGGAAATAATCACGTTTGCTTTTCCGTTCATTAAGGCGTGAAAGGCGTCGGCGGGATCGCCGGAACGGACTAATTTTATATCGCCGTCATAATTTTCGCGTATCTTTTCCGCCATAGCGCGGGTGGAACTCGTATAGGCCAGTTTCGGCGTCCCATTGTCCGCCGCCGCGCCATCGCTTACAATATCCTGATTTTCAATCTCCGCGCCGCCGTCTGATATATTATTATTATTATTGCTACATCCCGCCAGAATCAATAACGCCGCAAGCGTCAGCAAGATAAAAACCGCCGATTTTATTTTCTTGAAATCCATGTAAAACACGTCCTTTTTATAAAATTTTCATATTTTTATATTATTATATTAATTTTTATTTTCGCCGCCGGATATAATAATTTTGATATTGCTCGCGTTCTTTCTGATAGCAATCCGCGCACAATCCGCCGTAATGACTGGGCGGCAGGGCTTTGCCGCACTTGGAACAGAATTTAATATTATTTTTCAGTTGATGCAATAAAATTTCATTGATTTCGTCCGCCACGGCTTCGCGGGCGTCATATAATTTATCATGATCCACGGGACAGTCAAACGCTTTGGCGAATGAAAAATATAAATCTAATTTACGATAATATAATTCCAATTCCGGCAATGTGCGAATTTCCGGGTAACCGGGCTGTTCGATATTTTCCCCGCGCTGATGTCGGCGCAGAAATTGAAAAAACAAATCCCGCAACGGCTCCTCATCCTCATCAAACGGGATATTCGCGGCGCGTAATTCCTGTTCTTTTGTGAGAAAAAAGCCCATTTCACGCATTTTAGATATAATAAAAATATAACGTGAAATATCCAATTTCATATACGGATCAACCGTCGGCAGTCGATTCCATTCCGTCAGGACTTCCAATAAATCAAAATCCACTTGCAAGACCAAATCCGAAAATCCGGCGATTGCGTATTGTAACGGCGGCACACGCGTCAAAAGTCCGGCGCGGATGACGGCCAATTTATGCGTCGCGCCGACATAGCCTTGATTATACATGCCGAATCTTCCGGCGCGGCCCGCGATTTGTTGAATTTCCTCAGGCTTTAATTCACGGCGTTCGATTCCGTCAAATTTTTCCGTATCCATGAAAATCACGCGCCGTATAGGCAAATTTAAGCCCATGCCGATGGCGTCCGTGGCCACGACGTATTGCATACGACCCTCTAAAAAGCCCTCCATTTGTTTGCGTCTTGTGGCATACGGCAACGCGCCGTAAATAATCGCGGGTTCTTTTCCGTCCTGCCGCAAGTCCTCGGCGATACTCAACACGCCGATTTTAGAAAACGTAATTAAAGCGTCGCCCGGCTGTATATGATGAAAATCCGTGACGCGATCCATACAGATTAACGGCGTTTTGCGCTCATGGATCTGAACGTCAAACGTATCTCCGCAACTGTCGATCAAACGCGTCAATAAATTTTTAGCTTGCGGCGCGGCGCACAAATGAATTTCCGGGCATTGAATCCCCAAAATAGCGCGGGTCCACGCGTAACCGCGCTGTCGATCCGCGATCATTTGACATTCGTCAATCACAGCCGCGTCGTAATATTTTTTTAAATTTAATTTCTCAGCCGTGGCGGCGATATGCGTGTCATCGTCCAGCAAATCTTCTTCCTCACCGGTAACAAGTCCGCATTTGATACCGGCGTCTAATAACGCGTCTTGGGCTTCCATGGCAAGCAATCTCAACGGGCCGAGATAAACGCCGGTCGGCGCCCGTATTAATCTTTGCAAGCCCTCATATGTTTTTCCGGTATTCGTCCCGCCGATATGCAGTATAAAATGCCGGCGCATGGCCCGCGCTTCCGGGTATTCGTCTTTTGGATTTAACGCCACTAAAAGGGACAAACTTGTCCGAATCGCCTGCGGGATATACCAGACAGACCAGATTTGAGAAATTCCCCGCCGAAAGAGTATCTCAACGGGAAAATCTTTTCGTGTCAGCATGGCCAATAAATCCGCTTCGGGCTGGGCGGCCATAAAATCCGTGACAGTCTGTCTCGCGGCGGCGATTAAAATCTCAGCGTAATCGCGCCGCACTCGTTTTGTCAGATCATCCTCCGGGCGGGATTCCAGAAACGCGCCTGTTTTGACAAAACGTCTTAAAATTACCGGGATTTTCGCGCTCTCGCAATGCTTTTTGATAGACAAGAAATCGTTTAAATGCGCTGAAATCTGTGACTTTCTAAACGGCTTCCGTTTGGAAGATTCCCGCAGGCGCGCCATAATCGCGTCATGATAACGCCGCGCCAATTTTAATATTATTCTATCAAGATTATTATTTTTATTATTTTCCTGTCCTGTTTCCGCGTTATTATTTAAATTATTATTTAAATTATTTTCCGCGTCTTTCCAGACGGCGTCCAGCGCGGCGGCGGTTTGGCGCGCCGAACCGTCGGACGGCGTTTTCTTCGATACGACGACGGGCGGCGCCGGTTTTTTTCTTACTATCACAGACGGCGTCTGTTTTACATCACGGGATATTACGGGCTTTTTTAAATCGCGTCCCGCGTTAGATATTTTATCCGTTTGAGAATTTTCTGAATCTTTTTCAGGATTTTTTTCTGGATTTAAATCCGTTTGATATTTCGCCAATTTCGTTTCCTTTCCGGTTATATTTAATTTATATTAATTTATATTTTTTAATAAATTTAATTTATTTTAATCTAACTCGGCTTGACCGGTATAGAGATGATAATAACGGCCTTTTTGCTTTAATAACTCGTCATGATCGCCGCGCTCGATAATTTCACCGTGTTCCAGAACCATAATCGCTCTGGCGTTGCGGACGGTAGATAATCTATGGGCGATAACAAAAACAGTACGGCCCCTCATAAGACGATCCATACCCTCTTCAATTAATTTTTCCGTCCGGGTATCTATAGAACTTGTCGCCTCGTCGAGAATTAAAACAGGCGGATCGGCGCAGGCGGCGCGGGCGATATTTAATAATTGCCGTTCGCCTTGGCTTAAATTGCCGCCGTCGCCGGATAAAATCGTATCATAGCCATCGGGCAGACGCCGGATAAACTGATCCGCCCCGGCTAATTTCGCGGCGGCGTATACTTCCGCGTCCGGCGCGTCCGGGCGGCCATAGCGTATATTATCCCGAACCGTGCCGGTAAATAAATGCGTGTCTTGCAACACAACGCCCAATGACCGGCGAAGCGATGATTTTTGAATATCGCGTATGTCAAGACCGTCATATAAAATTTCGCCGTCCCGGATTTCATAAAAGCGATTGATTAAATTCGTAATCGTCGTTTTGCCCGCGCCGGTGGAGCCCACAAACGCGATTTTCTGTCCGGGCTTGGCATATAGCGAAATATCGTGCAAAACGGTTTGATTGGGCGTATAGCCGAATATAACATGATTTAATTGCACGCCGCCGCGCAACGGTATTATATTTCCGTCCGGCTTGCGCCATGACCACCCGGAAGCGTCGGAATAAGATATAGCGATTTCGCCTTGATCCAATTCCGGTTCCGTGTCCATGATTTCAAATACGCGTTCCGCGCCCGCGACGGCGGCGAGTATGACATTTACTTGCTGGGAAACTTGCGTAATAGGCTGGCTGACCTGTCGGGAATATTGCAAAAAAGCCGCCAATCCGCCCAAATCGTTTGTATGAATCGCCATTAAAGCGCCGACCGCGCAAGTTAAAGCGTAATTTAAATAGCTTAGATTTCCCATCGCGGGCATCATGATTCCGGCGAAGATATGCGCTTTGACGGCGGCTTTTTGATACGCGTTATTTTTTTCATCAAAGCCATTTAAAGCCGCTTTTTCGTATCGAAAGACTTTAATTACTTTCTGTCCCTCCGTCATTTCCTCAATATAGCCGTTCATCGCGCCGAGCGTTTTTTGTTGTTCAGTGAAATAACGCCGACTGGCCCCGCCGATTTTCGTGACGACGAAAAACATGATAATCAACATGCCGAAAGTCACGAGACTTAACGCCGGATTTAAAATTAACATCATTGTAATAGTCAGCGTAAAATTCAAAACGCATGAAATCAAACTGCCGAAACTGTTATTAATCGCTTCGGATATATTTTCCATATCATTTGTGTAACGGCTCATCAATTCGCCGTGGGTATGCGTATCGAAAAACGACAAGGGAAGCGTCTGCATTTTAGAAAATAAATCCTCCCGCAGTTTCGCCACGGTATTTTGGGCTATATCGACCATCAGACGGGCGTAGCCGTAAGAACAGACAATGCCGGTTAAATATACGCAGCCCATGAAAATCAGCATTTGAATCAAACCCGCGAAATCGCCGGGGACGATATAATTATTAATTAACGGCTTGAGCAAATACGATCCGCCAACGGTACAGACGGAACTTGTGATTAACAAAAGCGCGACGACGCAAAGTCTGAAACGATACGCCGTAAGATAAGAAAATAATTTAGACAGCGTCTTTCGCATATCTTTGGGCTTTTGAAACTCCCCGCGCCCGCGTCCATGTCTCCCGCCGGGGCCGCGCATTCCAGCCCCGCCGGATCGCGTGTCATTCGCGCCGGATTGATTTAACTTTCCCGGAGCGCCGGGATTCGCGCCGGATTGATTTGTATTTCCCGGATTGGCGGAAGCGCGTTTTTCCAGTTCAGCCATTGATTGACACCCCTTCCATCTGGGATTGATAGACATCCCGGTAAATCTCGGAACGCGATAATAATTCCTCATGCGCGCCTTGATCGACGATTTTTCCGCCGTCTAAAACAATAATTCTGTCCGCGTCTATCACAGAAGCGATTCTTTGGGCGATGATAATTTTTGTCGCGGATTTTAATTCATTGCGAAACGCCGCCCGGATTTTGGCGTCCGTCGCCGTATCGACCGCGCTTGTTGAATCGTCTAAAATTAAAATTTTCGGCTTTGTCAGAATAGCGCGGGCGATACAAAGCCGCTGTTTCTGTCCGCCGGATACGTTCACGCCGCCCTGTCCCAGTTCGGTATTTAATCCGTCCGGCATTTGCTTTAAAAACTCATCCGCGCAGGCCGCCCGACACGCGGCTTGGATTTCATCTTCTGAAGCGTCCGGATTCCCCCATAATAAATTTTCCCGTATCGTACCGGAGAAAAGCGTATTTTTTTGCAAGACCATGCTGACCGCGCCGCGTAAAATTTCCATCGGATAATCTTTTACAGGCTTTCCGCCGACGCGGACGACGCCTTGACTGGCGTCATATAATCTTGGAATAAGAGAAACAAGCGACGATTTGCCCGAACCGGTGCCGCCTAATATGCCGATTGTCTCGCCGGATTTGATTTTTAAATTAATATTTTCCAGAACCCATTCCGAATTATTTTCATGATAACGAAAAAACACGTTTTCAAATTCGACGCTTCCGTCCGGGACAGTTATATTAATATTATTATTTATATTATCCCGCATGGCCGGGACTTCGTTTAATACCTCGGCGATTCTTCTCGCGCACGCCACCGACCGCGTCAACATCATGAACATCATGGAAACCATCATGAGAGACATCATGATTTGTAAAATATAAGTGAAATAGACCATTAAATCGCCGGTCTGGAGCGTTCCGGCGTGAACCATATTGCCGCCCAGCCACATCACGGCGATCATCGTCGAATAGACGATCAACATCATGACGGGCATATTAATCACAACCATCCCGAACGCCTTTAAAGACGTTTGTTTCAATTCCTGATTTTTTTCACTGAATTTTTCTTTCTCGCGCTCTTCCTGTACAAACGACTTGACAACGCGAATCCCTGTCAAATTCTCTTGCACGACAAGATTTAAAGCGTCCGTATTTTCCTGCAAAGCCCGGAATAACGGACTCGCCCGGACTAATATCAACGCGACCACAAAAGCCAATACAGGCAGCGAAAACGCGAAAACCCCGCTTAATCTGGCGCTGATCCGGATTGAAAAAAACAGCGCCGCGATTAACATCACCGGAGAACGTACCATCAGGCGAATCCCCATCATGAGAGACATCTGAAGCGCGTTGACATCATTCGTCAGGCGCGTAATCAAAGACGCCGTGGAAAATTTTTCTATATTAGAAAAAGCGAAGTCCTGTAAATGCGCGTATTCGGCCCGTCTTAAATTCGCGCCGAATCCCATGCCCGCTATAGTAGAAAAAATCGCGCTTCCAAGACCAAAACAGAGAGACGCCATCGCCATCGCCACCATTTTCGCGCCCTCACGCATGATAAACCCCGTATCGCCCGACGCGATTCCAATATCCACAATATCACTCATGAGCATGGGAATGAATAACTCGAAAACCGCTTCCGCGCCGCTGCATAAAACGCCCAGTATAATAAATTTTACATATCCTTTCGTCTGGGCCGCGAGCGTTTTCAACACGCGTATCCCTCCTCCCGTCCCCGTTTTTATCCTGATACGCACGGGGCAAATTTTATATTTCGCTATCAAAAATAACATGTCAACGGCGTCATGTCAATCAAAAAATAAAATCCGCTTTCATACGCTCTTTCTTTTCCGCGCCGCCTGTGGTATAATGATAATATAATCATGAAAATATAAATTTATAAAATATATTTATTATATTTTTATTTTTAAAATTATGAATTTCATTTTATTTCCAGATTATTTCCGGATCTGATACGCGAAACGACATATCCGTACATAACGCCATATAATAATTATTATAATTATTATATTAATTCTATAATATTATCATAATAAATAATCATAAAAGAGGTGCATCCGGGTGAGAAAACAGCTGTTTTTCATACTATTGGCGGTTCTATCCCTGACGCTGACCGCTTGTTTCGGACAAACGCGTCAACCAATCCAAGACGATTTCAACGACTGGCCGGACACCGTTTCCGACGAATCCTCTTCCCAATCGGATCAGGAACGCGGACAGACGGACGGCAATCGGAAAATTTGGGAACAAATGCGGGATCGTGAAGCGGAAGAAAAACAACGCCGCGATTCTGATTCTGATTCTGATTCTGATTCAGATTCCAATTCCGATCTTGATTTAAATTTAAATTTAGATTTGATCGCCGACGCCGACGCCGCGAATTTATCCGAAATCTCCGAAATTCCCGGAAATCCTGAAAATTCAGAGAATATAAATAACGCCGCGCCGGAACAAAATCCGACGCCGGACAATCAGTCCGGCGAACATAACGCGCCTGTCACAGACGGCGTCCCCGCTTTCAATCCGTTC
>CAJOFP010000018.1 GCA_905233795.1 uncultured Oscillibacter sp.
CAAAGAATCAAAAACGCGGCGAACAGCCACGGAAGATATTTTCTGAAATTTCCGTTCATGCTTTACGCGTCCCCGCCGTTCTCCGGCTTCGCGGCGTTTTCGGCTTGATTATTATTATCTTCGTCCTCATCTAACAGACGCAAACCCGCCGTACTGGTCACGGGCAGGGAAAAAACGATGGATTTCGCCATGGATTCCATGCCGGCGCGTTCCATGACGGCTTTCATAATCGCGTTTTTCTGTGACGATTTCGTGACGATTAAAGTAATATCTTTTTCGGACGCGAGAGAAACGCCTAAAAATCGCTCGGCGCGTTCCATACCGGTGCCGCGGGCGTGAATGACGGTGCCGCCGTGGGCGCCGGCGTCCCGCGCCGCGTCCATGACAAGATCGTGAAAACCCTGATTGCTGATAATAATTAAAAGCTCCCGTTCCGTCCCCCGCATGACGGATTCCTCCTTTTTTTCAAAACCCTGTTTTTCGGTCAGAAACGCCAATTCCCGTTTGCCGCCGATACTGCTCAGGGGAATTGTAAACGCGACGCCGATTCCCGGCACGTCGATATGAATTTTACGCTCCAAATCCTGTTTGACCCGGTTCCAGAGATCGCCGGTAATCACGGACAGACAAACCGCCTTTTCGGATCTGACCAAACCGAAATAATTTAATAATTCCCCGGTGGCCGTACCGTGTCCGAGCGTGATAAAACTGCTCAATACGTTTCTTTGCTGATAGAGCGCGACAATGCCGGGAAAACGGGCGCGGTCGGCGATTGTAATCATAAGATATAACGACATAATCGAGAAATCCCCCCGTTTTTAAATCGCTTTTATATTATTTAAATATTATTTAATTAATATAATAATATTATAATTCGATAATGGCGTAATTGTCGAGATCGGCGAACGCGTCTTTTTGTATCACTTGCGGCTTTGTCTCACGCTGTTTGAGTTTATACGCCACGCCCAATAATTGAATGGCGATCAACGGCGTCATGGCGACCATAGAGACCACGCCGAAAGCGTCCGTCACGACGTTTCCGCCCAGCGCGATACACGCGCCTTCGGCAAGCGGCAATAAAAACGTCGCCGTCATGGGACCGGACGCCACCCCGCCGGAGTCGAACGCAATCGCCGTGAAAATATCCGGGACAATCAGAGATAAAAGCATGGCGATTGCGTAACCGGGAATGACGAGATATAAAATCGAAATGCCGGTCAGAACGCGCATTAACGCCAAGCCGATTGACACGGCGACGCCGATTGAAAGGGTTTTTTGTAAGACAGAGCCTGTAACGGCGCCGTTGGTCAGTTCTTCCACTTGACGCATTAAGACATAGACAGCCGGTTCCGCTTTGACGATGTAATAGCCGATTAACATGCCAATCGGGATAATAATCCATCTCACGGGCAGACTTGCCAGAACAGAGCCCAGATACGCGCCGGCGGGCATAAATCCCACGTTGACGCCGGTCAAAAATACCACAAGCCCAATATAAGTATATATTAAGCCGATAATAATTCTAATCAGCGTTGTTTTGTCAAGACGCAAGCTGACAATCTGAAACACGCCGAAAAACGCCGCGATTGGCAATAAAGCCGTTGCGATTTCTTTAAAATACGTCGGGAACGCGGATGTAAATAAATTCGCCAATTCTATCGAGTGCGCGATTTCCGGGACGATGACTTCAGAATATTCCGCGCTTTCGGGGTGAAATATTAAACTTAAAATTAATACCGCGATAATCGGCCCGACGGAACAGAGCGAAATTAAACCGAAACTGTCGTCAGCGGCGTGTCTGTCGCTTCTGATGGCCGAAATGCCGATGCCGAACGCCATAATAAACGGGACGGTCATAGGCCCTGTCGTGACGCCGCCGGAGTCGAACGCGACGGCCATAAAACTACGCGGCGCGAAAAAAGCCAATAAAAACACCAGCGCGTAAGAAATTAACAGCATTGTCCGCAACGGTACGCCCAGTAAAATCCGCAATAACGCAATTACTAAAAACAATCCCACGCCGCCCGCGACGGAGAATATTAATATATTATTGGGAATAGACTGGACTTGTCCCGCCAAGACCTGTAAATCCGGTTCCGAAACGGTAATCATAAAGCCGAGAATAAATCCCACGGATAAAATTAAAGCCAGATTCCGGCTTGCCGTGATTCGCGTGCCCATATGCTGTCCCATAGGCTCCATCGCCAATTCCGCGCCCAGCGAGAAAAACATATTGCCGATAATCAATAACGCGCCGCCGAATAAAAACGCAAGTAAAACGCTGCTGGTAATCGGCGCGATTGTGAGAGATAAAATTAACACAATCGCCACGATTGGCAATACGGCGTTTAACGCCTCGTCCAGTTTTTCCATCAGCCTTGTCCGGTACATTTTACAGCGTCCTTTCTTTTCATCCGAGATTTATCATAAAAATAATTAATTTATATAAAATCAGACAGAATCCGCGCAAGATTTATTTAAACAGTTACGCCGCGTCGCGGATTTGATACAACGCCGCCACAATCCGCGCATAGTTGTTATGATTCAATTCCACAGGCCGGTTATAATTTACAAATAAATCCGATTCCTCGTATAAATTTTTTAAAGCCGCGTATTCCGATTGCGTGATACCGGCGGACTGTCCGCCGTCGCGTATAATCTCATAACGTCCGGCGTTTTTATCCCGCCGCAGTTCCAGCGTCCGGGACAGAAACGCGTAAAAATAGCGTTCCTGATTATTTAAATTATTATTTAAATTATTATTATTTAAATTATTGAAATATCCCGTCCCGAGAATGCCGGTTTCACCCGTGTTTTTGTCTTTCACAAGCCGCAATTCGGATAAATGATTCCCGCCCGGAATTTCCGACAGTCCGCCGCCGCGCCATTCGTAAATGATAAACTGACATAACGTCCCGTTGTCGGCCTCATATTCGCCCGTGAACGCCGCGCATAATTCCTCCGCGCCGTCCTGATTCAAATCGCCTAATTTTAAAGCGCACAATCTTGTGTCCGTATCAATCGACAAATGTTCCAGTTCATATAATTTTCTCAACATAGCGACCGCCATTTTATGCCGCTGCGAATGCTCCGGCGGGATCGGATCGCCGGATTTATATTATTATTTTCCCGCAGTTCGGCGGCGTAAGCGTTCAAATAACGCATCATGTCTCTCAACGGACAGGCTTTTGAAATGATATGCGACAACGCCGCCCATCCCCGCTGATTCGACGCGCTTTCTTCCGAATTTCTCCGCGCCTCCCACTGTTCCCGCGTATATTCCATCATTGTCCCGTTGCGCGTGACGCTGATCATGCCGGATTCCGCGTCCCAGACTTCTTCCCAGACCTGTGACGCCTCTCCCGCGCCGTTGTTGAAACGCCACGTCTCGCCGGATTGAAAATCATCCCGATTTACCAGAATTTTTTCCAGAATGACCGTCCCGTCCTCCCGTTCGATCAGTCTGCCGGGACGCGAACTCCCGTAACTCTCCTCGCCGGTTAAAAGCGCGACTTGATTTTCATCCGTTCTCCCGTAAATCTCAAAAGAGCCGTAACTGACAAGGGCGCTGATTATAATCAAACACGGCTGGCCGTCCGCGCCGAAATCGCCCAGAAACGCCAGCGCCCGGTTCGTCTCGTAAGACCCGTAACCGATTACGGGGTACGCCTCATCCCAGTAAACCGGATAATCATATAAAGGCTGTCCGTAACCGCTGAAGCCTTTAAATTTACCCGTCAAGCCGTCTGAAATCAATTTCGCGTAAGCCAAAGCGGTTTCACTTGTCATATGGCATTGATGATAGTCCCCGTAATACGGCGCGGCGGCTAAAATCCGCGTCGCCGATACGCGCCGGGCTTCTTCCTCCAAACGCCGTATATTTAATTTAATCTCTTCGGCGCGTTCCGATAACGCCGCGTCATTGCTGTACGGCAAGCCGTCCTCCAAAATTTTAATCGCTTCTTCCAATCTCTCACGCGATTCCAGAAACGACGCGAATTGTAAACGCGTCTCGACGCTCGCAATATCTATTTCCAGCGCGCTTATATAACAGCTTTCCGCCATTTCATGTAAAGCGATTAAATTTCTCTGTCCGTCCGTAATGGATATGCCCTTTTCACTGTCCATGACCAGCAAGCCCGCGTTCACTATATCCAGACTGATATTGATATTATTCAAATCCAAATCCGGGTTTATATTCATCTCCGCGTCATTATTTTCTTGATTATTATTTAAATTATTTAAATTATTAATTCCCGTGATATAAATCCCGGCGTCCGTATAGATAACTTGCGGAAGCGCGTCCGTCCGATCTTTCCACGCGTTTTCCGTATTCACCGCCTGAGCGGCCAAAAATAAATAATACGCGATTAATTTATCGCGGCCTTTCGCCTGATTGATATTAAATGCCGACGCCTTTTGATAATTTTCCAACGCGTTTTGTAAATTTATATCCTGTTCGGCGCTCCACGGCTCCGCAATCGCCGCCAGTTCCAAGGCGACATCGCCCATACCCCAATAGCCCTCCGGACGATTCCGCCGCAAAGCCGCCGCCTCTCGATAAGCCGCCATCGCCGCGTTATAATCAAACGCTTTCAGAGCTTCCTCCCCGGCTTCCAGACGCTTCTCATACGCGCCGCTGAATCCGCACGAACAAAATAAAAATATCAGCGCGAAATTAAATATTAAAATTATGATAATTTTTATAAATTTTAAATATTTTAAATATTTTCCCATATTTTTATTATATTATAATTATTATTATAATTTTATTAAATCCAAGTATCGCGGACGCCGTTTTGAATATCGTTTAAATTATACGGCACGGTCTGATAGACGCAGTAATTTAACCAGTTGCCGTATAACAAATGCGCGCAGCTCCGCCATTTGACAATAGGCGTCTTTCTCGGATCGTCATCCGGGAAATAATGCTTCGGGAGTTTAATATTAATTCCGGCGGCGGCGTCGCGCAAATACTCATTTTTGAGCGTATCCCGGTCATATTCGGCGTGTCCCATTAAGAAAACCTGACGCCCCTGATCGGTTTTAATCGCGTATACGCCCGCTTCTTCCGATGAGGATAAAATTTTTAATTTCGGCACGGCTTCTATATCCGAACGATATACAGTCGTATTTCTGGAATGCGGCACCCAAAATTCATCGTCAAAGCCCCGGAATAAAATAAAATTCGGATCTTCCAGCGTATGCCGGAACACGCCGAAAACTTTTTCCGGCAAGACGCGTTTAGGTATCCCGTAGTGATAATATAACGCCGCCTGCGCGCCCCAGCATATATGCAATGTCGAATGCGCGTGCGTTTTGCTCCATTCCATGATTTCGCACAGTTCCGGCCAATAATCGACCTGTTCAAAATCCAGTAACTCCACCGGCGCGCCGTTGATAATAAAGCCGTCGAAATAATTTTTTTTCACGTCTTTGAACGTCTTGTAAAACGCCAGCATATGTTCTTTTGCGGTCGTTTTCGTGTCATGGCCGGACGGCGCGATTAATTCCAGTTCTATCTGCAAAGGCGTATTGCCCAGCACTCGCGCCATTTGGGTTTCCGTCTCGATTTTCGTCGGCATGAGATTTAATAATAAAATTTTCAAAGGCCGTATATCCTGACGGACGGCGCGGGTCTCCGTCATGACGAATATATTTTCCGCCGTCAGCGTCGCCGTGGCGGGTAACTGATTGGGTATCTTAATCGGCATAATAAATCAATCACTTTCTTCGGGTAGCTATATCTAATTTATATCTAAAAAATATTTATAAATTTAATAAATTTAATTTTTAATATTTTTCACAGCGGTTTTCCACAATGTGGACATTCAAATGATCATACGTCATTTCGACGCCGCTCCGGGCGAACGCCTCGCGTAAATTTTCGTTTAAATCATACGTCACGGATAAGAAATCGGACGGAAGAACCCAGCAAAAAATAGAATATTCAATCGCGTTGGAGCCGTAAGCCGTGAGATGAACGGTCGGCGCGGGGTCTTTTAATATATTTTCCGTCATATCGAGCGCGTACCGGCAGGCGGATTTGACTTCAAGAGTTGACGCGTCATAAGCGGCGAAAATTTTAATCGTGATTCTCCGGCGTCCCAGCGCGCTGTAATTCTTCACCCGCGCCGACGCCAATTCTTTGTTGGGGATAAAAATATACTGTCCGTCGATTGTCAAAAGTTTTGTATAATAAAAATTAATAGCCTGAATCACGCCGATATTGTCTCCCGACTCGACAATATCGCCCAGCGTGAACGGATGGGCGGATAAAATCACGATGCCGCCCGCC
Organism: uncultured Oscillibacter sp.; assembly: GCA_905233795.1. GTDB lineage: Bacteria > Bacillota > Clostridia > Oscillospirales > Oscillospiraceae > Oscillibacter. Next base: position 6,299 of record CAJOFP010000018.1, read on the forward strand.
AGATTGCCTAAAATTTCCTCAGCCGCCAGCGTCACGCCTAATGAAATCACAGACAATAAAGCGACAAATGATGTCATATTAATGCCCAGACTTTGGATTACAATTACCGTCATGATGATATACAGCGTGATTTTAATGCGGCCGTTCGCGTACATCTTGACGCGCTGATCCAATTTCGTGTGATCCAGAACGCGCCGGATTAATTTCAAAATCACGCGCACCAGAATCAGACAGATAATAAACGTCATGAGGACAGACAGAATTTTTGTAAACGAGTAACTTTTCAGAACCTGACCGAATGACGACACAACATCCGACGCGGAATCCGTCGCCGCGACTTCATCTAAAATCTCAGACGCGTCCATATTCTCAAACCCCTGATTTTTTATTAATTTTATTAATTAAATTTATTAAATTTATTAAATTATTAATTTAAATTAAATTTTATTTTATTTATCAAACAAATCCCGCAGACGCTCTTCCAGTTCCGGCGGGATCAGTCCCGGCATGGACAAAAGCTGATCCACCATCGCTTCCGGCATGGATTTCAATTCGTCGTCGGATAATTCTAAAATCTGATCGAACATCTCTTGCGCGGCTTCCGCCATATCTTCGTCGTCATAGTCCTCGTCATCGTCGTCCAGACGTTCCATTAAATTCGATAAAAGCGCCTGTTTGGCCTCATCCAGTTCGGGAAGATAATCGTCAACGATTAAAAGCGCGCCGGTTCTCACGCGAAAATCTTCCAGCAAAGCCCGCGTGGCCAGATTGCGGACTTTCAAAGCCCGCGGACAAAATCCCGCGTTCAGTAAGACTTGCGCGAAATTTTTTAATAAATCGTCGGGACGTTCCTCAAAATGATTCGCCGGGGGGACGGGCAAAATCGCGCCGTCGTCGCTTTCGACGCATAATAACAGCGTCGGGAACCACGGGGCGCCGCCGTCTTCGTCCACCACCGGACTGCCTACGCGTATAATCTCGCATTCTAAAATAGACTGCTTTTTTAATTTTTTAATTTTTTTAATAATCTCGTCGCTTAAAGGCGCGGGCGCGGGATACGTTTCCGGAACCGGCTCCGGGATCGGCGCGGAATCAAGTTTGAATTTTTCCCCGTCGCGGATTAACAGGGGAATTTTTTCCGTTTTTTCGCTGATTTCCTGAACGCCGATTTCCGCCTTGCGCTTGACGCGCAACATATTCGCCAGCGCGATAGCCGCTTCCAGCGCCTCACAGATATTTTCCTGATCTTCCCGCGAATCCACCCGCCACGGAAAACGATTGGGCGTATAGCGCGTAAATTGAGGGTACGCGTTCGCGCCGCGCAAGACAATGCCGTGATTGCGGGCGTATTCCCGCGCCTCGTCCAGATCCTCGTCCCGGAGTTCCTCTTTCATCTCGAACGAGCATTGTATACAATCCTGTTCCATCAGCCAATCCGGGTATCCGTTCCATTCCAATACAAACGGATTTTCAGCGGCGGCGGACATCGCCCGATAGCTTTCAAAACCCCGGTCGCCGATATATAATCCCAGAGCGTTATGTTCGCCCAGCATTCCCATGACGCTGCAATAACCGGTTTTCCCGTTCGGGAGCCGCACCGCGAACAATTCGCTGTCATACAGACGTTTCCATAATTTCGACTTTTTATAAGCGAAAGCCAGATCGAACATTTTTTCCGTGGACATAAAAGCGCGCCTCCGTCTTGTCTTGATTTTTAAAAATTTATATAAAAATTTTATATTTTATAATATATTATATTCAAAAAAACGGCGAAATCAAATATGATAAATATATGATAAATAAAATAATAGCGAATTATAACACGAACGCCGCCGCAAGTCCACAGAAAAATATAAAAATATGTCTTGATTTTCTCAAACGCTTGACGCGTCCGGCGTTATCGTATAATATAAATGTATATAAATTGATAAATAATGGATATGAACAGATAAATAGATGATAATGATAATGATAATAAAAAGAAAGAAGGGGCGGTTATGGCGGTATCGAAACATATGGACGCGGCTTGTCTGATGATTTTGACTGTTTTTATGATGACATTCCCCGTATTCGCGCACAGTCAGCCGCTTCCGGTCAACAGCGTGAGCCCGGAGAGCGATTTTTATCAGGATTTGTATCAAGATTTTTATCAGGCCGCGGCCACGCGGGTTATCTTAAACCGCGATCAGGCGGAAATCCGGGGCGGCGGCGTCAGACTGAACGGAAATCAAATCGAGATTTTACAGGGCGGCGCGTATCAAATCACGGGAGATTTCACGGACGGCGGGATTTATATCCGCGCCGGGAAACATGACAAAGTTTATATTTTACTGGACGGCGCGTCGATTCATCGGGAGCGCGGCGCGGCGTTGTATATCGAACGGGCGGAACGCGTGATATGCGAATTATCCGGGGAAAATTTTCTCTCCTGCGGCGCGGATTTCGAGCCGGATTTTATCAACGCCCGGATTGACGGCGCGGTTTATTCGCGCTGTGATTTGACTTTGACCGGCGCGGGAAATTTATTTATATCCGCGCCGTACCGTCACGGGATTGTCTGTAACGATCATTTGATACTATCCGGCGGCAAGATCAATATCAACGCCGCCGGGGACGGGATTCATGTACATGACAGCGCGAGATTTTCCGATATGGATTTAAATATCCAAGCCGGCGACGACGGCGTGACCGTCTCAAACGAGGGCTTGGGCGGTACGCTTTTAATCAAATCCGGCGTGATTCAGATTCCGTCCTGCTATGAGGGACTGGAAGCCGGGCAGATTGTTATATCAGGCGGGGAAATTCAGATTCAATCCCGTGACGACGGCGTCAACGCGAGAGGCGGCGCGCCGTCTTTGATTGAAATCACGGGCGGGGATTTAAAAATTGATAACCCGGACGGCGAAAAGGCGGACGGTTTAGACTCCAACGGAGATATTATCATACAAGGCGGGCATATTTTTATCAGCGTGAATACGCGTTCCCACGCGTTAAATTACGGCATTGAGAATGGCGGCGTCTGTGAGATCAGCGGCGGGGAAATCGCGGCTTTCGGGGGTTCTCTCATGGCCGAGACGTTCAGCGACTCTTCCCCGCAGTACGCGATATTTGATTTAAATTCCGATTCTGGTCGAAATAATAATAACGGAGCCGCCGTGATTTTAATGGATATAAACCGTGAGCCGTTGTTATCCGCATGGGCGCCATACGCGTTTGAGGCGGCGATTTTAAGCGTCCCGGAACTGGAATTGAACGAAAAATATATTTTATCCGTCGGCGGCGAGGAACATGAAATCATGATTCAAGAGGCGTCCGGCGTGTATAAAACCCCTGAACCGGTATATGTAAAATAATATTATAAAATAAATTTATGATTTATATTTATAATTTATAAAATATAAAAAAATTATGATGTTGACGTATAATCTTGACCGGCGCGGCGGACTGTCCGTCTACGCGTTTTTATATAAATGTCTGCGGGATGATATTTTAAGCGGCGTTCTCAAAGCGAATACGCGTCTCCCGTCGCGGCGCGGATTCGCGGAACATTTGCGCGTGTCGGCGGTTACGATAGAAAACGCGTATCGACAGTTAGAAGCCGAGGGCTATATTTATATTTTACCCCGGCGCGGCGCGTATGTCAGCGCGGATATTGCCCCGGACGCCGGAAAAAATAAAAATAATAAAATTATTAAAAATATTTATATAAATAGCGATAATAATATAAATAATAATATAAATAATAATATAGATAAAAATAATAAAAAATATAAATTGGATTTAAGCGGCGGGCATATAGATAATAATAATTTAACCGGATTTCCGGCGGCGACGTGGGCGAAACTCGCCCGGCGGATTCTGTCGGAAAAACAGGAAGCGTTATTACAGCCGATTCCCCATCAGGGATTATTGGAGCCGCGTCAGGCGATTGCGCGTTATTTGCGGGATTTCAAAGGCATGAATATCAGCCCGGAACAGGTTGTAATAGGCGCGGGCGCGGAATATTTATATATTTTAATCGCGCAGTTGCTGGGGCCGGAAATCACTTTCGCGCTGGAAGACCCCGGCTATCCCAAGATTTCAATGGTATATGAAAAATGCGGCGCGAAGAGAATTTTTATTCCCGCCGACGAACAGGGTATTAATATTAATATTTTGGCGCAATCGGACGCGCAAGCCGCGCATTTATCCCCGGCGTATCACGGGGCGGTCATGTCCGCCAGACGCCGCCGCGCTTTGTCGCGCTGGGCGGAACGCGTCGGCGGTTATTTGATTGAGGACGATTTCGACAGCGAATTTTATTTCACAGGCCGTCCCATTCCGACATTGCAAAGCATGGATCATTCCGGGCGCGTGTTTTATTTAAATACTTTCTCACAGACGATTTCGCCCGCCATGCGTATGGGCTATTTAATTTTACCCCCGGACGCGCTGAATATTTATCAACGCGAACTGGGTTTTTATGCCTGTACCGTTCCCGCGCTGGAACAGTTAATATTGGCGCGTTTTCTCGGCGACGGCTATTTTGAACGGCATTTGGCGCGGCTTCGCAAGGCGTATAAAATCCGCC
>CAJOFP010000019.1 GCA_905233795.1 uncultured Oscillibacter sp.
AGATGGGGACGGAGACGGCGAAGGAGTCGGCGTTGGTTCTGGCACTTCCATCAGATAATAAATATTATAAGTGTTCCCGCCCTCATTTATCGTTATATTCTGGTCGCCATATTCCACGGTTACAGTGCCGCCCTCTTCCGTGGTCAGATTGTAAGAGCGATCCGAATAATCGTAAGTCCAATCCGTCACGTTATATACCGTATCAGTAATGGGATTATATACAGTGTTATTACTTTCATCCACAATATTAGTATTTTCCACCGCTTGTAAATTGCCATTACCATCAATCACACCATATACACCCTCAAACGAGACCGGGCGCGTGGTCTTATTATAATTATTTTCAAACTGTTCAGACGACAAATTGACTGGTTCCACATCAAACCAGACAGAGTAAATAACATAAAAAGACCCATTAACCCCTCCAGTAGAAAAATCGGCAGAAGTATTTAAATGATCACCAGCATTACAATACAAATTTGCGGCTGTGGCATATGAAGTCACACCAGACGCATTATTACTGTAATCACAGGAATAATGCACAGTATAATATCCGGAAATAGGCGCCAGATTAGAAACTGAAGAATAAGAATAACCACTAAGATCAGGAGATCCACAACTCTTACACCAACCAATCCGAATTCTATGGCTATCGCCGCCTTGTATTGAAAAAGTACAAGTCACAGGATTAACACCATTAAATTTTACATTATAAATTCTGGGATTGCCATAATAAGAACCCGGATAATAGCAATACCCGCTCAAATCAGGATACCAAATGAAACTCCCGTCACTCTTCAGCGTCTGGAACGGCAACTCTTCCGCCACATATTCTTCATACGCTTCCTCGGCCACTTCACCCGCCGACTTCCCGCAATACTCGCAAATATAATAATTTCCAAGTTTACCGTCCACTTCAGTAAGCATTTCGACAAATTTGTGACGCCCGTTCGCCTCCGTCGAATGACGGCAAACATTGTCCTTGCCCATAAGCATATCTATTAAATTCCAAGAATAATAATTTTTTGCGTGGTGTATCTGGCTATCAATATTCCGCCCGATAGCGCTCCACAAGTCGCCAAGTTCAAAACTTATACCGTCAATATCAATCAGACTGCCGCCGCCACTGCCGCCGCCGCCGACTTCACCGGGCAACTCATAGGCAAAAACAACGGGCGCGGAATAAGAGAGACACAGAATTATTACGGCTAAAAAAGCGGAAAATCGCTTAAAAAACCGCTGTTTCATCTTGTATCCCCCCTATAAATATAATATAATCATCCGCAGAGGTGATTACATATGAAAAAAGCAATAAAAAGATTTTTCATGATTACGGGAATCATAACTACTGTACTTATCGTAAGCGCGGAAATTACAATTATGATTTCCCCTGAATCAGAAAGCGTTTTAGAGCCTTTCCAAGTAATGGCGGAAACGGCGATCCCCATCGGAAACGGTCTGATAGCCGGAACCGGCGCGATTATTATAGGCGCCGGGGCTATTATCCTCGGCATTGGCGCAATGATTATTTCAATCGTTTTCCCATTCGGGATTATTTTCGCAATTTATTACGCCGTTAAACAATTAATGAAATACGAACATGATTTAAACCACAAAGACGAACCGAAACGACATAAAAATCTATGGGAAGATTAAGATTAAACCGGCACGGGGAAGCACAGCCCGCGCCGGTTTATTTTAAATACGGCGCATTTTGCGAACGAAGAAAATAGAAAAGCGAATCAACGCAAGCAACGCGCCCGACACCAAAAAGAAATTAAGAGGCGCACACACAAAACAGGCGCTCAAAGTATGAAAAAACAAATTAATAACCGAAAAAAGCCATGAATCAAACATAAAACCGACACATTAACGACGCGCCGCCCGCTTCATGCGAATGAAAAGACCAGTACAGGCCGAGAGAATGCCTAACGCCAAATAGAAAATAAACAGCGGCTGAGCGGCAAAAATACCGAAAAACTCCACAAAGGCCGCGCCGACATCGACCATCGTATCAAGAATCATATCAGTAGTCAGCGTGGCCTTAGCCGAGCTGGAACCACTTTCACCAGTGGCCAACGCCGGAACCGTTGTGCCGACCGTGACCAGCGCGGTTAATACCGCGACCCGCGCTTTAAGCGGTAATTTCGCTAAAAACTTCATAATCTACACCTCCTCTAAATCATTTATATCACTATCCGCTCCGGCTCTACCACGCGCCGAGGCGGATTGCAATACACTCATAACATCGGCGACATCATCAGACACGCCATCGGCGACTTCGCCGGAATCCAGCCACGCAATAATTTGCGGATCATACCAATTTAACTTGCCCGTATTCTGCGACACAGCCGGACGCGCCCGGATTAACACGCGTTCGCCGAGTTCATGGGCGTCAAAAATCGGTTCATATTCCTCGGCGTCAAAATAAAATCGCAAGCCGGATGAAAAGCCGGTCTTAATCTCAACGCACAGCCGCGGCCCGTCATCACCATATCCGCGGCGACTCGCGCCGCGCTGGGCGCCGCGTCCATATCGGCCACCACGCCGATCCCCATAATCATCATCATAAACCCGTGTATCATACAGCCGTCCTAAAATATAAACCCCTAAATCATCACTTTCCCGTCTCGCCATTCCATCACTTCCACTCAATAAATAAAATAAAAAATAACAAAAACGTAAATCATAATTTACTAACACAAATTCATTATAGTAAATCATGATTTACTTGTCAAGCATAATTCACCGACTATGTGGCAAAATATTTTTAGGAGGTGGATACCATGCTGACAACAGGTGAACGCCTTGACGCACTAATTACAGATAATGACAAAACAAAACCAGAAGTAGCCGACGCCTTGCAAATTAGCCGTATGCAATTATATAAATGGAGAAATGATAAAGCGGAAATGACCATTGATAAATTACGCGCAATCTGTGAATATTTTCAAGTATCAGCAGATTATCTTCTGGGACTTCCGCCGGATTTAAATTGGCCCCGAATAGAAAAAAATTAAAAATAAAAAATATTGCCATCTTAATAAAAAAGATGACAATATTTTTTTATTACCACTTGCAAAAAAATAAAAAATAAAATATAATTATCAGGGTTGTACCAGCAACCCTACACACGCAAATGAGAGGGCGTGATCATATGGGGATATTGGGTCTGGTAGCCCTATATCCCGACAGTGTCGCCGCCTTGTCTCTCATCAGGGCAGGCGACTTTTTATAATTATTAAGTAAATAAAAAAATACTATCCGGAACGGCTAAATTTTTATAAGGGGTATTGATTATGGATACTTATTTCTATGGACAAGATGTCGAACAGCTCGTATATTATCAGTTGCCGAAAATCTTATACCGCCATCCGCGCTATATCGAGATGAGCAACGATTCAAAAGTCCTGTATGCGTTCATGCTGGATCGGATGAAATTATCCGTCGAGAATCACGAAAAATGGACGGACGCGAACGGGCGCATTTATATTTATTACACCACAAAAGAAATTGAAGAAGAACTGCACATCCAGCACCAGAAAATAGCGCAGATGATGAAAGAACTGGAAGCCGCGAATCTGATAGAGCGTCGACGGCAGGGACAAGGGAAGCCGACGCGGATATATGTGCAGAAGATTCCGCCGAATTTTCAGAAAGCTGAAAATCAGCGCTCTAAAATCCAGAGCGCTGAAAATCAGCATTCAAGAGCGCTGAAAATCAGCGCCCAAGACAGTCAAAAATCAGCGCCTAATAATATCTATAGTAATGATACTGATTTATCTATATCTATCTATCAATCGGCGGAGCCGCAACCGGCTGAAAAAGCGGCGGCGGAGCCGCCGATGGATGGATGGAAAAAAAGATTAAAAGAACAGTTGCCGAGAACCAACGAGGCGACACTGGAAGCGATGGCGGCGGCTTGCGCCGGAGCGGTAACAAGAGCCGGAGGAAAGATTATACCCACCGCCGACATCCAACGCGCCTACATGTGCCTGACGGATAACGATATACAGGAGACGATCAGCGCGATTCCGTGGAACATCGACGCGCGGCGAAAGAAAAAATATCTGCTGGCGGCGCTGTATAATACCGGCGCCGGTAAAGCCATGGTCGGCGGGGAAAATAACGGGGAAAAATCTGAATATTCGTTCGATAACATGGTACGCCGTTTTCACGATAATCTGAATAAATCCGCCGCCTCTGATTCATCGATGGATAAATATATCAGAGATTTTATGATGATAGAAGCCAGAGAGCAAGATTAAATTATGAAAAAGAAAACGAAATAAAAAAAGCCGCCGAATAATCCGGCGACAAAAAAGCTATCCTAAAATTTCTCCTGTAACAGAATCAACGACCAGCAAATCAGGCGGATCGGCGTGACTGCCCTGTAAAATTTGCTGATAATCTCCGCCATAACTACCATAGGCCGCAACCAGAGCGCGATACTTCGGCGACAGCCGGTCACGCTTCATGGATTCCAATTCTCGCAACACATCCTCCAATCGGTGAGTAAGTAAATAAGTAAGCGTCGCCGCGCCGGACATCCCCACAACATAACGCTCCAGACGCGCCATATTATATTCAACGCCGGGAGCGTCAAAAATACTGATCGGTTCTACGGCGCCCAGAAACCGCGCCCAATAATCCCGGATAGGCCAACGCCGCCTATTGGTATCTGACGACCCATCAGCAGGCGCACAAAATAATAAATAATGGCGGAGTACGCCAGCGAATAAAAGCCCGACCGGTAAAGGAGTACGCAAAAATATATTTGCGCGATCATCCCGGAGTTGCAATTCCACGCGGATCCAATGCAATCCGCCTATAAAACCGCGCTCTTGCGCCTTATCATAAATCCGTAATCGCACCATGCTCTGACGTGACCCAAAAATAACGGAATTTTGCCCTTTTTTATCTCCAATACCCTTATAAAGTTCACCGGAGCGAAACAGACCGCGCCAATAACGGCAATCAGAATCAGATAAAATCTGATTTAAATCTAAAATTCCGGTTCTATCGTCAAAAGCTATATCAATTCTTGTCAAATGTACTTTTTTAATACTAAAACTCATCACAAATGCGGCCAAAAAAGCCCAATCGCCCCGACCATAACTCTCATATGTTCTACATCCCTGCCCGCTCATCTCAACACACAATCCCATTTCGTCATCATGGCCACCCCATAAAATTCTAATTCCGCCATAAAAAATCTGATTACTATATCCGTAGGAACGCCCACAAAAATCAATCCATTCAACCGCAGATAAACCCAAAATATCCTTAATTTCGCCCAAATTATGAATTTTAGTAGTAAAAGTAAACCAATCCACAAGAAAACGATTTTTAATTTTATCCGATTTACATAACTTCAAATCCATAATGTACAGATAGCCCCCCTTTTAGATATAGGGGGCTAAGACGCACCCCCAGAAAAAAATATTGTCATTCCGGCCCCGGCGCGGAGGGCCGCGCCGGGGCTCGGAAATTATTTAACACGCTGACGACGTAACCAACGCCGCGACGGACGGGCGACGCCATCCATATTAGATTGCACAGGATTATGTTGTAACTTCAGAATTTCCTCTTCAGTCATCCGCTTACCATTTTTTATTTGATGAGTAAGATTACCCACAACAGCATAAGTATCATATTGTGCAAAATCGGAATCACGAATAAAAAAACAAGATACGCGATACGATTTAATTAATTGTACATTTACAGCGTTTTCCAGTTCCCACGCCGAATAATAGCGATGAACTTGAAAACGCCAAATTTTATCACAATCCACCACATACGATGTGACTTGCCGAAGAAGCGCGTCAACGTGTTGAAATCGCTGGGCAGTGTAATAAATAGATAAATAACTGTGGCGGCAGGTCAAAATTGAGTTCAAAAGAAGTGGATCAATATTTGTCCGAAATTCACGGTTATTCATCTGCACGGCGAACTCGTCACCTAATACCAGTGTCAGCGTCAAAGTTCCATCTTCATCATCTTTCGCCTGTTTCCGTTCAGAATCTAATACAATCTGTTCCAGAGATATAAGATTTTCGTATGGAATCCGCAAACGAACATTAGAAATAACTTTTACGCGCTGAATTACCATTTTTTTCCGGCGCGGACACCAGACTTTTTTTCCGTCATAAGCGTGATAAATTGAAACGACACGACGAACCGCCGAAAGCGTCTTGCCCCGGCCAAAAAGCCCAACATATGCAACGAGTTCCCCAACAGGATAAAAATTATAAGATTTGTACCGAAAATAATTAAAAATATCCTTGAAGAAATAGAAAACAGACAAAAGAGGATGAAAAAAGATACAACGAAAAACGGGAAAAACGTATAATAATAAACCTAAAAAAAATAAAAAAATAAAAATCATTATTTAACCCCGAAATCCTGACAAAGCCTCTGACACGCGCCCTACAACGCTAAAAGTACCAGAAACAAGGGCAACAGCAATAAAAACACGCAAAAGATAGGGGATCAGTTCCGCTAAATTTGACGGCGGCACAGGATCAATACCAACGACAAGAAAAAACTCGGCGACTATATCAACCATGAAAAAGCCTCCCTCAACATACGCCCTAACATACCCAGAAAATAATATAATAAAATAAGCAATAAAAGTCCCTCAGTAACAGTATAATCAGAAAAATCTGTAGTCATCATCATATGTAAATCAGAATTTACAGCCTCTTGATTTTCTAAATATTGCTTAATCCCACGCACTTCGCCGCGAATATCAGATAAAATCTCGTTATCATCTTCTTGAAAATATGATAAAAGCGCTTGAACGCCCTCCGCAATAATAGTAATTTCCCCAGCTTCCGGGACTAAAATTTCTTCTCCGGCCTGCAATTCCGCTTCCGCCTGTTCCCGCTGGTAAAGATCACGGGCATCCAGAGCGGCGATCACCGCCTCGGCCACCGCGTCCGGATCAACCTGCACTGTCGGCGCGGACTGCCCCAAATACTCGGAGAGGCGATCAAAAAATATCTCATCCGCTTCCGATAAATCCGCCCCGGAAAAATCATTCAATTCATTCTCTCCCGATTGAGAATCTTCTAAATCATCAGCTATTTCCAAAAAAATCACTCCAAATTACACTTAAAATAATACCAATCACAGAAGTATAAACATACATATCCCAAAGGGAAGTCTCCCACTCGCCAATCATAAACGGCGTTTTAAAAAGATCAATCAAAATGCGAAAGACAGCCGCAATATCCAAAACCCGCATAAAATCACCTACCACCACGCAAACGAATAAGAGTAAAAACGGCGCCGAAAACAGAAACACCCATACCCCAGTAAAAAATATTCCTCAGCTCTTCCGGGAGAAATAAGAACAAATCCGCAAAAATTTGCGAAAAATTAGAATACGATTGCACAAGACCAGATCGCCAAGACTGCAACTGCTGAACCATAGATAACACGTCATCAGAATCGGACGTATCTGGAATAAGCCCTTGCCCAGAAGTGTCTTTATATTGTTCCCCGCACCGGCTGCACTCATATATAATATATCCCTCTTGAATCAGTTGACCGGAATCATCATACTCCGTGACAACGCGAGATTTTACTTGCCAATCATGCCCCAATGCCGGAATCGTCTCTATATAGCTATCACCACATAAGCAAGTAAAAAGCCTTGCCCCTGCGTCAACACATGTCGCGGCGCGTATAATCTCATCTGTATAGCTATGGACATGAACAGGCGTAGGCGTCGGAGATGGGGACGGAGACGGCGAAGGAGTCGGCGTTGGTTCTGGCACTTCCATCAGATAATAAATATTATAAGTGTTCCCGCCCTCATTTATCGTTATATT
>CAJOFP010000020.1 GCA_905233795.1 uncultured Oscillibacter sp.
TTTGACAGATAATTACCCGTCCATTGACGGACAGCCTTTGCGCCCCGTCCGCGTCCGCGTGGAAGGGGATTCAATCGCTTATTATCTAAAAAGCGGAACGGTTATCATCCGTTTGACGCGGGAAAACGACAGAATCGCGGTATCCGCTTTTTTGGAAGGACTGCCCGGCGTTCATGATCTGGAACCTCTCGGAAACGCCCGTATCGCCGGGGCGGATCGTGTGTTTATACAGGGCTTCGGCATGGAAGGCCCGTCCGGGACGTTCGCCCTTACGGATTCTATGCCTGTCTCTCATGGTCTTATCGCTTTGTATCAGGAAGAAAACGTATTGCTTGCCTACGCTGAAGATCACACTCGATATAATTTGTGTTTCCGCGTGGGGTCTTGCGGACAGTTATTTCAGGATTTCGCCGCGTTTTCCGGGGGATTTAATCTGGAGGGAACCGGCGGGGAATCCGTATCTTTTCCGACGCTGTATCTGGAAGAACAAACCGGTCTGGAGGCGGGACTGCGCCATTGCGCGGAACGAATCGCAAAAACGATGGGCGCGAGACGGCGTAAACCGCCCGCCTTTTTCTGGAACAGCTGGTATTATTTATATCAAACGATAGATCAATCTTTATTGGATGAATATTTAAAAGGCATGAAATCCTGCCCGGAGGCGGCATTTCAATATATTGAAATCGACGCCGGATACGCGCCGCATCCGGGGGACTGGTTACAAACGGGATATAATTTCCCCGGCGGATTGAAACAGGCGGCGCAAAGCATTCTCGACGCGGGATTTCAGCCGGGAATCTGGGTCGCGCCTTTTATCGTCGGGGATCAGTCGGCGCTTTGTCGGGAACACCCGGACTGGCTTTTAAAAAACCCGGACGGCTCCCCGGCGATTCAGCTTCGCAGTTATACGGAACCCAAAATATGGGGTATCCGGGACAGTAATTATTATATTTTAGACGCCAGTCACCCGGACGCGCTGGACTATTTATATCATATTTTTCATACGCTAAAGCAATGGGGCTTTTCCATGTTCAAGACGGATTTCATGCTCTGGAATATGCGGGATACGTCTACAGTACGCCGTTATAATCCCGGTCTGACATCCGTGGAAATCTTGCGGAATGTTCTTGCGACTATCCGGGACGCCATCGGGGAAGAGAGTTATTTATTGGGCTGTATCGCGCCGTTTCTGCCGTTCGTCGGATACGCGGACGGAATGCGTCTGGCCGGGGATATGGGGGCGCAATGGAAAGAGCCTTACGGACCCGTCAATCTTCTGCGGGAAATGCCCTGTTGCGCCTATTTCAATCATATTTACTGGCAGAATGACCCGGACGCGGTTCTTTTACGGGAATTTGATACTTTTTTAAGTCCCGTGGAAGCGCGGAGTCTGGCTTTATTACAGGCGCTTTCCGGCGGCGTTATCTCTACATCAGACCCCGTCCACCGGCTGGGCGAGGATCGGCGGCGGCTTTTAAAATTTATCCGTCCCGGAAAACCGGTCGCGCCGGAATTTCCTTATCTGGGAAATCCGGGAAAAGACAGGTCGGAACTTGTATTATTACACCGTCTCCCGCAGGGCAATCTGCTTTTCGCTTTGAATCCGACGGACACGCCTTTGACGGTCTGTTATTCTCTGAAAGAGCTTTTCGGCAATAAAAATTGGTATCAATACCGGTATCTCTGGGACGCGGGCGGGGAATGCGTATCGACGCGGGAGAACCTGTTTGTCGGTACGCTGGCCCCTCATGATTCGCTGCTTCTGTTCGTGACGGAACAGCCTATCAAAGAAAAGCCCGCGAACCTCTGGAACTGGTAAAGATATAAAAAAACAGGAAAGGAAGAACCACATGAAAAAAAGCAAACATGTCATCGCGCTCCTGTTGTCTCTGGTTATGGCGCTGAGCCTTGCCGGATGCGGCGGCGGAGGAAATTCGTCCGAAAGCGGCGGAGGCGGCGACAGCGGGGACGGCAAAGTCTCTATTACGGTATTTAACTCCAAGTCCGAAATTCAGGAATATCTGGAGGACGCGGCGGCGGTCTACGGAAAAGAAAATAACGTCAATATCGAAGTATATTTCTCCAATGACACCGTGTCCGCCCATCTTGCCACCCGTTACGCGTCTTCCAATCCCTACACGCTGAACATGGTTGACCCCAAAGACGTGTACACGCTGGGCGCGCAGTACGGCTATGACATGAGCGATCAGGACTGGGTCGCCGAGACGGATTACGCCATCTCCGTGGACGGCAAAGTCGTCGGCTTCCCCAGCTGTATCGAGGCCCGCGGCATTCTCTACAACGCTGACGCGATTAAAAACACGCTGGGCGAGGATTTCGATCCGTCCGCCATTGTCACGCTGGATGATTTTAAAGCCTATCTGGAAAGATTAGTCGCCGCCGGCATGGAACTGCCTACCGGCATTCTGAAACCGGACTGGTCCCTTGCCGCGCATTATCTCCAGCAGGTATACGAAGAACGTGACGACGTGGAAGGATTTGTGCAAGATTTGTACGCCGGAAACGTGGATCTTATGCAGGACGCCAAGTTCAACGCCCTTATGGACGCTTTCGACGTTCTCATGGAATACAATCGCTTTAAAGCCGGCCCCATCTCCGTGGAAGATGATCAGGTCCATCAGGCGATGAGCGAAGGTCTTGACGCTTTCCAGTTCGGCGGCTGCTGGGAATGGAATGACATCGTCGATTATGATTATACCGGCAATATCGGCATTATGCCCGTTCCCCAGAATCTGACGGATGATTATACCGGCAAAATCGTGGGCGGCGGCTCCAAGTATTTCTATATCGACAACAGCGAGAACACCACTGACGAACAGCGCGCCGCCGCTGAGGGCTTCCTGAACTGGATTGTCTTTTCCGACGAGGGCAAACAGCTGATTTCCGATACCTGCGCGCTGGTATCCCCCTTCCGTAACAATGACATACCCTGCGCCAATGACATCGGCGCCATCGTAAAACAATACGCGGACAGCGGCAATATGATCCCCAATTATGACTATGACCCCGATGATCACTATTCCGTGCTGGGCGCCGAAATGCAGCGTTATCTTGCCGGACAGTGCACGCGGGAACAGCTCGCCGACGCAATCGAGACTTACTGGTCCACCACCACGCCCGTGGCGCATTAAAACGGACCGGCGCGAATAATATAATATTATATTCGCGCTCTCTCGTTCTTTTCTGATCTTATATCCGCGTCATTCCGTCCCTCCGGGATATAAAAATATATAAAATATTATTATATCCCGGAGGGGTTTCAAGAAAGAAGGGGCATTCTTTGAATCAGAAAAAACTTTCGTATAAAATAAAGCAATATCTTATGTTCGCCGGGCCGGGAACGATTCTCTTTCTGGGCGTCGTAATCGTTCCGTTTCTCTACGGCGTCTATCTGACGTTTACAAGCTGGGACGGCGTGTCCCGGACAAAACCGTGGGTCGGTCTCCAGAATTATTTAAACGCGTTTCAGGACACGGCGTTCTGGTCCGCGCTGGGACGTACAGTCCTGTATTCCGCTTTCGCCGTGATTTTAATTAATATAGTAGCGTTCGCTCTGGCTTATCTCGTCACCAGCGGCGTCAAAGGACAGAATTTCTTCCGCGCCGGATTCTTCGTGCCGAATCTGATCGGCGGCATCGTTCTGGGCTATGTGTGGAAATTCGTATTTAATCGCGCTTATGTCGCGTTGGCGGGCGCGATCATCGGCGGCACGGCGCCGTCTCCCCTGTCTACTACCAACGGCGCCATGTTCTGTTTAATTATCGTGTCTGTCTGGCAGTTCGCCGGCTATATGATGTTAATCTATGTCGCGGGCTTTATGAGCGTGTCCGATTCTTTGAAAGAAGCGGCCATGATCGACGGCTGTACGCCCTCTCAAGCCATGTGGAACGTGACGATTCCCCTTATGCGGGCCTCGTTTGTCCAGTGCATTTTCCTGAGCATTACCCGTTGTTTCATGGTCTACGACGTGAATCTGTCTTTGACCAACGGCGAGCCGTTCAATTCATCCGTCATGGCCGCCATGCATGTATATAATACGGCCTTTACCTATAAGAGATACGGACAGGGACAGGCGGAAGCCTTGATTCTGTTTCTTGTATGCGCCATTGTGGGCGTCACTCAAGTCATGATCGGCAAGAAAGGGGAGGTTGAGGCGTAATGACGGACAACGAAAAAGCCGCTCGGCAAAAGAAAATTTCCCACGCTATCATGTGGATCGTTCTGCTGGTTCTGTTTATCTGCTTTATCGCGCCTTTCCTGCTGGTGATTATCAACGTATTCAAAAGCAGGGCGGATATTACCGCGAATCCCCTGTCTATTATCGGCGCGCACGGCTTCACGCTTGAAAACTTCCCCAACGCGATCAACCGGATGAACTTCTGGAAAGTAATCGGCAACTCCGCTATTATTACGATTTCTTCTACTATCTTAACGATTTTAGTGTCTTCTATGGCGGCGTTCGTCATCGTGCGCAACGGCAGTTGGAAAATTTGCGCCCTGATGTTCTCTCTGATGATCGCGTCCATGGTCATTCCTTTCCAAGTTCTCATGGTGCCTCTGGTATCGGTCTACGGCGGTCTGCTGGGCGTTCTGAATCACCGTCTGACTTTGATTCTCATGCACGTCGGTTTTTCCGTGTCCATGGCCATGTTCATGTTCCACGGGGCGATTCATACCAATATCCCGTTGGATTTGGAAGAAGCCGCCACGATTGACGGCTGCAGCCGCTGGCAGACTTACTGGAAAATCGTTTTCCCCCTGTTAAAGCCCACGATTGCGACTGTCGCTATTATCAACGCGATGGCGTATTGGAACGATTATCTTTTGCCCAGTCTGGTTCTGACTTCCAAAGATTTATATACGATTCCAATCGCCACACAGCAATTTTACGGAACGTATTCCACGGACATCGGATTAGTTATGGCGGCTTTGTTGCTTGCCATGCTGCCTATTTTAATCCTGTATGTTTTCCTGCAACGCTATATCGTGGAAGGCGTCACGTCCGGAGCCGTCAAAGGCTGATAGCCTGATAGCCGGGAAACAAAACGGGAGGCCGGAATGCTGAAAAATATATTTGATATGGAAAATCCCGTCATGCGGGCTATGGGTATCGCGGCGGATTTATTGATTTTAAACGCTTTGACGGTTTTGTGCTGTCTGCCTGTCCTGACGGCGGGCGCGGCGTATACGGCATTAAATGACGTGGCGCTCCGTATAGTCCGGGGAGACGATCCGTATCCTGTCAGGACATATTTCCGGTCTTTCAGGAGAAATCTGAAACAGGGTTCCGCCCTTGGCATGATATTTCTTCTGGCGGCGGCGATATTAATCGTAGACGGTCAAGTCGCGGCGGCTTCCGCGCCGGTTTTACAGGTGTTCACCATCGCGGCGGCAATCGTTATTCTGGCCGTGGCTATCTATGCTTTCGCCCTGCTGGCCCGGTATGAGAATACGCTTTGGGGGACTATTAAAAACGCCGCGGCTTTGTCCGTGGGCTTCTTCCCCCGGACTGTGGGAATGCTGGCGGTTATAATCGGCTTCTGGTTTCTTTCCGCCCGTTTTGTTCAATATCTCATGCCGTTAATCCTGATGTTCGGCCTCTCTCTTCCCTGCTATGTATGCGCGCTTCTTTACGATCATATATTTCAAGTCATGGAGCGTCAGCGGGAAATATAATATATTATAATATAGCTGGAACCGCTTCCGTTTCCTTTTTCCCGGAAACGGAAGCGGTTCCAACTGTGATTTTATTGTTTGGATTGCCGCAAGCGTCCAGCGGTCGCGGCAATATGTCGCGCCTTTAACGAAAAATTTTCACGCGGGCAGATCGCCCGTCCAGTTTTTACATACAGGGGACAGCGTATCGTTTTGGATCAGGAATAATTTGCAACGCCGCATAGCTGACAGATTGAACGGCTCAAAAAAATCGGAAAGAGCAATCGTATCCCGTCCCGCTTGCGGCGCGTCCGGCAGAATTTTTAACGCGAGCATTGCCCCGGTTTCATCATAACAGGCCAGATACAGGTTTGTTTTTTCCGGTTCAGGGACGGTAAGCGTATAGATTAGCGCGTAAGAGCCGGGATTTTTTTCCGCGAGTTCCGCCGCGCAGAAAGCCGTACACAAAGGCAGTTCCGCATGGTTTCTGATTTCCATATCATCAATAAGAACAACGGGATTGACTGTATTCCGAGCATAATAAACCCGCCGCAAGAAATTGCTCCGGCTTCCCGAAGCGTTTATCCGTTGTTCCGTCTCATCTTGCGTATCAAATATCTCAATCCAGTCGAAATCGTCGCCGGATTCCCACGGGACGGCGCTGTCAATCACGTTGTTTGTAAAATCAAATTCATAGCCGTTTAATTTACAGCCCAATATTAATAAGGCGATCTTTGGCGTTCCCGTTTCGCTATAGGCGCGGTTCATTCGGATATAATTTCCGCTGATTTTCGGAGCGCGGATCAAATCGCGTTGATAATACGGAAACAGCGCGTTTTTCACGGGAGTATTCAGGATAACAGTATTGTCAGAGAAATCGTAGCCCATGCACAGGTAATTCAATTCGGAATCAATCACAAAGCGATTATTATAAATCCGCGTGGCGTCATTCGCGCTCTGCGCCTCGTCCAGATCGCATAAATGAGCCAATCCGCCGCGAATTTCTATCACATTTTCAGATACTTCCTGTTTACGCGAGCCAAAGAATCTATAGAAACAGCCGCCCTCCCCGGAATCCTCATAACGGATATGATTCCCTTTCAGGTTCAGCGCGACGCCGATTTCACAATCTTCCGCGTTCACAATGCCGCAATAATTATCCGTTGAATCCAGTTTTACCCATGTAATATCATTGCCGCTGATTTCCACCGGTTCACTGCCGTTCTGACCGCCGCAGAGAATCAGGAAGCGTCTGGATTCCGCGTAAATTTTATTATTGGTAAAGCGCACATCCCGCACGATGTCCGTTTTGCCTTCCGCACATCCCCCAATATTGCCAAATGTGAAAACCATATCGCTGTAATCCAATACTTCGCCTTGTTCATGCGCGTTAAACTCGTTGCCGTCAATGAAAATCCGTTCGGCTTCCGCGCTCCAGACCGCGATGGATTCATCATGACAGCTTTTTTCTATCAAATTATTCCGGATGGTAATATCAGAAACGCGGGTATTTGGCGTCCCGGCTCCGGCATATCCGCTGATCCAGATATTTCCCCCGGCTCCGTTGTACATCTCGCCCTCTGTGGGAACGCCGCTGGCATGGCTTAAATTTTTCAGGGAACAGCGCGTAATATCAATATTATGGCATTCGCCGTAAATCCAGATATTGGTCGCGCCTCTGCCGCCGTCAGCGTACATTTCATTGCCCACGCCCTCTGTAATGAGAAATTCGCAATCTTCCACGCGGACATCAGAACAGTTGAACAGAATAAGCTGCACACTGTTGGAACGCTGCGGACTGTCCGCCGCGTCGCCCGCGTTGGGCGTGAGAAAATTCAGATTATGCAGATAAATATTTGTCACCGGATTTTCCGGGTCCTCTCCCAAAACGCGCAATTCTTCCCAGTTTTCAAACGGAGTGTCTTTATCCCATGCCAGCGTGGCGCCGTTTCCGGCAATCTCTACATTACTGGAAGTCATGAGAATCCGTTTCTTGTACAGATAAGTTTTTCCCGCGCCAAACTCCACTTTCGCCGCGCCGGAATTGAGCGCCGTCTCAATCGCGCCGCTGTCATCACTGACGCCATCTCCTGCGGCGCCGAAATCTTCTA
>CAJOFP010000021.1:0-4859 GCA_905233795.1 uncultured Oscillibacter sp.
AAATTAAATTATATTATATCGCAATGATAAAAATATAAAATTAAATCCAAGTTAAAAATATAAATTTATTGAAAATATTGAAAATATTTAAAAATAAATATAAATTTTTAAAAATCAAGATTTAAATTTAAATCTAAATTTTGATTGAGCGCGTCCGCCAGTTCTTTCAGATAGTCCGTTGTTATGGGCGATTCTAAATCGACGGCCTCAAAACTGTCCTGAAAACCGTAATCAATATCCAGCGCCGTAAATTCCAGATAGCGATCCGCGGCGTTATCGTAATTATCTTGCGCCTCCAGCCAGAACGAAAACGCGCCGGCGGCGGATACGGCATAGCTGATATAATAAAACGGCGATGTAAACGTATGGGAAATATCCGTCCAGTCATATAATTCATCATGGGGATCGTCCGGGTCTATTAAACCATATTCCGCGCATAAACGGCGGTATTCCTGATTTAATTCTTTTAAACTTACGCCCGGACGCGCATAGGCCCACTGTTGAAACTCGTCATATAAAGCCCCGTCAACCACGCTGCCCAAGATATAATTTAAAATATTCAGCCGTACCGCCTCGCTGTCATTCTTGAATATATCCGGGTAAAATTCCGTGAATAATAATTCTAAAGCCTGTGAATGCACTTCGGCTATATCAATGCTTTTCGTCGCGCCGTCCCAATCCGGGAGCGTCCAATAAGCGTCGTTATAATGCCCGAACTCGTGCACGACTGTCGTTAAATCCTGCGCGCCGCCCACGGGGGAATCATAGAAAAACGCCGCGCCGTAACTGGGCAAATCAATCGTATAGCCCATATTATTTTTTGTCGCGCTGGCTTCTATATCATATAATTTATGGCGGCGCATATATTGAAACGAAAGATTTAACGCGGTTTCGCCGGAAAAATCTTCCATAAACGCGTCCGCGTCGGATAACTCCCACGCGATTTCATCCAAAGCCGATTTTACGGGCGCGATATAATCTTTCACCGCCTGATGAAATTCGCGCATATCCTCCGGCGTATAATCCCGTATATATAAATTTTCATACGCGTAATCGGCGTAGTTATCATATCCGGCGCGTTCGGATTCCTGACGGCGCAAGTCCAGCATACGCAGGAAAATCTCACCCAGCGCCGCGTTTTTCTTTTCTGAAATCGCGTCATAAATATCATACCATTCATCGTCATTCAAACGCGTATCGTTCATGAGGGCGTCCTCGTCCCACTCGCGGCCATGATAGTTTACGCTATAATTTTCAGCCGCGGCGATCCAATATTCGTCCTCCAAATCAGACATCCGGGATATTAAATCAAGTTCCTCTTGAGTAACCGGCTCATAATCCGCCAAGACATCCGGGTCAATCTCAAGTTCGTCCAGAACGCCCGCGCACGGACTGTTTAAAATATCCCGCGCCAATAAATATAAAGCGTCTGTTATAACCGTGTCATTTTCTATCGCGTCGTTTCGATTTTCCGCCGCGTTTTCGGACGCGGGATTTAAATCATATTCAATTCCCGCCAGCGCGTCCAGCGTCGCAACCCAAGCCCGATTGTCACAGGCTTTCAGAAAACCGTCCAAGACTTCGTCATAATGCTCCAAGTCCCCCGACAGTTCCCGGACTTCGTCCATTTGATTTAAAATACTTTCCATATCCGCCGGTTCATAGCGCATTTCACTGAAATCCGTGTCCGAGTGTTCGCGGGGCGTGAAAAATTCCGTATGCCGCGCCGTCGTCTTATACGCGTTTTCATGCGCGTTTTCCGTCCCGTCTGCGTTTAATCCCGCATTTTGATTGCCCGCCGCCGGATATGGATTTAAACCCGCGCCGCCCGCCATATACGCGCCGCAGCCCGTTAAATTTAAAATGAAATTAAAAATCAAAATCAAGATTAAAATCGCCGGTATTTTCTTTCTCTTTCCCGTTCCCGTCGTGATTTTTCCCATAGTTTTCCCCTTCCCATAATACGCCGCCGCGATTTCGCCGCGCCGTTTTCGCGTCCGTCCGCGCTTTTTTTATAATTTATTATATTTTTTTATCATATCACAAATTCGCGCCGCCGTAAAGGGAAAATATTCCAGACGGCATAATATAACGCGATATAGCCGCGATAGAATGGGATTTTCATAAATATAAAAATATAAATTTAAAAATATAAAATAAATCACGGGAAAGCGGGGGAAACGTGTGAAAAATATAAAAAATATAAAAAATATAAGCGTAAAAAAAATACGCGGCGTCGGCGTTTGGCTTTGCGCGTCGGTTTTGATTTTATTTTTTAATATCACGGCGCGGGCGGCGGGGCCTGAAATCAACGCGCCGTCGGCGATTTTAATGGAAAAAGAAACCGGGTTAATTTTATACGAAAAAGACGCGCATACGCCGAGAGAACCCGCCAGCGTCACAAAAATCATGACGATTTTATTGACGATGGAAGCCATAGACAATGGGAGCTTGTCTTATCAGACTGAAGTCACGACATCCCGTCACGCCAGTTCCATGGGCGGCAGTCAGATTTGGCTGAAAGAAAATGAAGTCATGACAGTGGAAGAAATGCTGAAAGCCGTCTGTGTGGTCTCCGCGAACGACTGCGCCGTCGCCCTCGCGGAACAGTTGGCGGGAAGCGAACAGGCGTTTGTGGATCGCATGAACCGACGCGCCGCCGAATTGGGCATGAATGACACGGTATTTAAAAACGCGACCGGACTGCCCGCCGTGGGACACGTCACGTCCGCGCATGATATTGCCGTGATGAGCCGGGAATTGATTTTCAATCATCCGGCGATCCGAAATTTTACGACAATCTGGATGGATACGTTAAGGGACGGCGCGTCGCAACTGGTAAATACAAATAAATTATTGCGCGATTATAACGGCATTACAGGATTAAAAACCGGTTCAACGTCTTCAGCCGGTTATTGTTTAAGCGCAACGGCGGAACGGGACGGTATGGAATTAATCGCCGTGATTTTAAAAGGCCAGACATCGGATACGCGATTCCGGGACGCCAGAAATTTACTGGATTACGGCTTCGCAAGTTATATTTTAAAAACTATCAAGCCTGAAGAGCCGCTGCCATATATTCCGGTTCGTCTGGGCGAATTGGACTTGATTCAACCTGTTATGGAAAGTCAGGAGCCTTTACTTTTAGAGCGTTCCCGCGCCGGAAATATCAGGATAGAAATCGAAACGCCGGAACAGATAGAAGCGCCGATTGCGATTGGCGATGAAATCGGCGTTTTGCGCGTATATTCTGACGATGAGATTTTAAAAGAAATCAAGTTATTATCCAATCAAGATATTTCACGCGTCACATGGCGGCATATGCTTTTCAAGATTCTGGAAACCGCGTTTTTATAATTTATAAATTTATAATAAATATTTATTAAATATTTTATTAAATTTTATTGCGCTGATAGATATTCCAGAGCCCGTTCATGAGCAAATATTTGTCATATATAATCGTATTGCGGCAATATCTCACAATGACTGGAGCGGCGCCGCCCGTCGCTACTACAGATAAATTACGCCCCGGAAACTCGTCCCGCATACGGTCAATAATGCCGTCCAGCATACCGGCTGAGCCGTAGACAATGCCGGAACGCATACACTCTTCAGTATTTTTGCCAATCAACGCTTTCGGATGCTGTAACGAAATATCCGGGAGCTGTGCGGCCCGGCGGCTTAACGCCTCAAGAGATACCTGTACGCCGGGCAGTAACAAGCCGCCTTCATAAGTTCGATCTTCCGTAATGACGCCGACCGTCGTCGCGGTACCCATATCAATCGTCATGACGGGCGGCGGAAATTTTTCCAGCGCCGCCACCGCGTTGGCGACAATGTCCGCCCCCATCTGGGATTGATTCGGCAGACGGATACGCAGTCCCGTTTTAATCCCCGGCCCGACGATCATAGGCGGAACGCCGAAAAGACGCGTCAACGCCTTTTCCATCATGAAATTTAACGGCGGAACCACACTGCATAAAATCGCGCCCGTTACGCTTTTATAAGAATATTGATATAAATTAAATAAATTCATTAAATCCAGACAGATTTGATCAGCTGTCTTGCGGCTGTCCGTACACAGGGACGCGAGAAAACAGAGCGTTTTATTTTTATCAAACAATCCAATGGAAGTATTCATATTGCCAACGCCGACGGCTAAAAGCATAGTTCAATCCCCCCTCTTGAAATCATAACGCGCATATGATAAAATAAAACTCGCATGTAAACGCGGGGTGTGAATTTATCATGAAAGAATATAAAAAATATAGATATTGCGCGGTACGTCCGAAAAATATTGACAGGACTTATTTTTATATCTCAGATATGGAAATCCCGGAAAACAGTTATGTTATCGTCCCGTTTGGGTACGCGAATAGATTGAGAAAAGGCATTGTGGAGAGCGTGAATTTCTACACGGAGGAAAACGCGCCTTTTCCGGTCAGCGGGACGAAAAAAGTTATACGCGTCATTACTGAAGATGAATATTTCGCCGATGAGGACGAGGATTGGGATCGTTATGCCGATACGTTTATGAATGATATAGACGAATTGGAAAGTTTTATCGCCGATGAGAATTACGACGCGATTTTTCAATGGGCGTGTGACCATCATGAACAGGTGAAATTCCCGGATATTATGGAAACCGTCATGCAGTGCTACCGGCTCTGTATGAATCACGGCAATTCGTCGGCGGCGTTGAATCTGGGCGCCATGTATTACAACGGGACATATGTCAAGCGCAATTACGCGAAAGCGTTTCAATTTTATGAAATCGCGGCGGCGGGCGGGAATCAGCGCGCCATTTGCAATCTCGGTTATTGCTATTATTACGGACGCCATCAGGCGCCGGATTATCA
>CAJOFP010000021.1:4895-12672 GCA_905233795.1 uncultured Oscillibacter sp.
GGAAATTATGTTGATTTAAACAAGAAATACGCCGTGATTTTATATTTCCGCGCTCTGGAGGCCGTCAACCGTCCCAATGAGGATGATTTTTGCCGTCCTGATATTTTAATGCGGATCGGGGAAATTTTTCTGGACGGGACTGTGATTGACAGCGACGCGAAAAAAGCGCTGGACTTTTTCATGCAGGCGTTATCCGGCTTTTACGAGCGGCGCAAAACAGACCCGTTTGTCTCCGCGCTGATTGTCCGGGTAAAATCCAAAATCCGGGAGGCGGAAGAAAAATTAGACGAAGAAATTATATAAATATTATATAATTTATAAATTTATATTATTATAAATAATTTTAATAAAATAAACGGCGATCAAAGCGGAGGACGCGTGATATATGGAATATTTGCCTCTGTTTCGCGGCGGGAATCCGGCGGGGGACGCGATTCTGGAATATCAGCCGCCTTATACGCGGATTACCATCCGCACGACATCGCGTTCCGGGCTTTGGCGGGCGTGGCTGATCGGCGAGTCCGGGGAAATTAAAATCGGGACGCTGGAGCCGCGAGGTCATGAGTTTATGATTACGCGCAAATTTTCCCGTCAGGATTTGGCCCCGGCGGGATGTTTATCGCGTGTGGAACTGCGTCCGGCTTCAGAATCTTCCGGGGATTTAAATTCAAAATTATATCCGGGTTCAGAATCTTCCGGAAATTTGCAATCAAAGTTATATCCGGGTTTAAAATCTTCCGGGGATTTGCAATCAAAATTATATCCGGGTGTGGATTCTCTTGAAAATCCTGAAAATTTAAAATCGCCCGAAAAACTATCCGGGACGCTGGAACGCCGCTGGAATGGGCTTCGCTATCTCGCGTTCCCGTATGAGCGCGACAAGCCATTCCCCAGACCGGATTTATTTTGCTTCGCCCGTCTGGATGATATAAACGCCCGTAAATATTGGATATTCGCTTTTAACAGCGAAAATTGGCCGGTCGTTCCCAGTCAAACGCCGTTTTAATTTTTTATTATTTTTATTTTATTATTTAATTTTATAATTTATCGCTCGGACAGCAATTTATTTAATTCTTCCAAAAACGTGTCAATATCTTTGAATTGCCGATAGACCGACGCGAAACGGACATAGGCGACTTGATCCAAATCCCGCAGACGGCGCATGACTTTTTCCCCAATATCTTCCGAGCGAATTTCACGCTCCATGACGCCCTGACATTCCCGCTCCACTTCCGCCGCGATCCGTTCCAGACTGGACACCGGAACCGGACGTTTCTCACACGCCCGCAACATTCCGCCCAATACTTTCTGACGGTCAAAGCTCTGACGGCTTCCGTCCCGCTTGATTACCACGACGGGCAGGGATTCGATGGTTTCATAAGTGGTAAAGCGGCGGGCGCAGGAAAGACACTCCCGCCGCCGTCGAATGCTGGAGCCTTCGTCCACGGGCCGGGAATCGGTCACTCTGCTTTCATTATATCCGCAATATGGACATTTCATAAAAATCCCTCATTATAATATATATAATATTAATAATATAATATAATAATTATTATTTATAATTTTATATATTGATAATTATATTACAGCTGTTTGATATATTTTTTTTATTATAGCATACGCGAACGACAGACCGCAAGCCTTTTTCTTGTGAATATCGTCAATTTTGGCAAAAAATAGAAATTATATAATAAAATATATATCAAAATATATATCCATAATATATAAATATAATTAAATATTTGGCAGGAGTTCCCATATCTGACCGATAATCTGATTGGATAATAAAAAGCCATGCGGAGTAAGGGAGAAACGCCCGTCATGCCAATACGCGTATCCGGCCTGTACGCATTGATTGAAAAAAGATTGAAGTTTATTAAAATTGAAATCAAAATTTTGCCGATAATCCGCCGGATTTAATCCGTATACAGTCCGCAGATTTAACATGATTTTTTCTCGGACGCGTTCGGGTTGGGAAATTTTATTTTTTTCCGACAGGGGCGGCGTTTGATTGTTTTCAATCGCTTGTATATATTGCGATAAATCCCGCGCCCACGCGAAGCGGATTTGATTGAAATCCGAATGGGCGCCGGGGCCGAAGCCAAGATATGAATTTAAATTCCAGTATTTCAAATTATGCCGCGATTCCCGTCCGGGACGGGCGAAATTAGAAATTTCGTATTGATTATAATCATATTTTTTTAAAAATTTCACGGCATATAAATAAAATTCCGCCTGTTGATCGTCATCCGGGATGTTATATCGCTCTTGATTTTTATAAAGCGGCGTGCCGGGTTCGATTTTCAGGCCGTAACATGACAAATGCTCAGGATTTAAATTGATCGCCGCGTAAAGCGTATCGCGCCAGCTTTGCATAGTTTGATTTGGCAGACCGTAGATTAAATCCAGCGAAATATTATCAAATCCGGCGTCGCGGGCGATTTTGACGGATTCCTGAACCTGTTGAAATTCATGAACGCGTCCTATAATTTGCAATTCCTGATCATTCGCCGACTGCATACCCAGAGAAACGCGATTGAATCCGGCGTCATGTAAAATATATAATAAATCCGGGTTGCGTGTAATCGAATCGGGATTGGCCTCCAGTGTGATTTCCGCGCCGGGGGAGATTTTATAATATTCCTGAACCGCTCGCCAGATTTTCAATAAACGCGCCGCGCCGATAAAAGACGGCGTTCCGCCGCCAAAATAAACCGTGTCGATTATATAATTTATATTTATATTATTATTTATATAATTATCAGCGAACTGTTTGAAATGCCGGGTGAACGCGTTTGTATAATCATCCATATATTTTTCCGCGCCGGATAGTTGGGCATATGGCAACGAATAGAAATCGCAATAGGCGCATTTGGATTCGCAAAACGGAATATGCAAATATAATCCCAGCGTTTCGGATTGTGTAAATTGTGTAAATTGCGTAATTGGCATAATAATTTTATACACGCTCCAGTAAATTAAAAAATTAAAAATTTTAAAAATTTTAAAATAAAAAATACGCGAACCGGGAAGCCCTGATTTTATATTTCAGAACTTCCCGGCTGTTTATCGCTTATCTACGCTGTAAATCGCTGTCAAATCGCTATAAATTTATCAAATCACGCGATAGAATCACATGAAAGCGACGCGATAGAATTAAATATAATTACGCGTACAGTTCTTTCAGCTTGAGGAGGTGCTGCCAGCGTTCCATAGCGGTTTTCTCGTTGAGCGCGAACAGATTTGTGGCGCGCTCCGGGAACTCGCGGGACAGACGGGCGTAACGCGCCTCGCCTTTCAGGAAGTCCTGATAGCCCTCTTCTTTGGGTTCTTTGGAGTCCAGCGTGAATTTATTGGTCTCGGCGGCGGGATTGAATCTGAAGAGATTCCAGTAACCGCAATCGACGGCCTTTTTCATTTCGCTCTGGCAGTTGGTCATGCCGCCTTTGATGGAGTGCATCTCACAGGGGGCATAGCCGATAATCAGGGACGGGCCGGGATAGGCTTCCGCCTCTTGAATGGCTTTCAACGTCTGCGCGGGATTGGCGCCCATAGCGACCTGCGCGACATAGATATAGCCGTAAGAAATGGCGATCTCGGCAAGGCTCTTTTTCTTGACTTCTTTACCGGCGGCGGCGAATTGCGCCACTTGGCCAATATTGGACGCTTTCGACGCCTGTCCGCCCGTGTTGGAATAAACTTCAGTATCGAATACGAAAACATTCACGTCGTTATTGGACGCTAAAACGTGATCGACGCCGCCAAAGCCGATGTCATACGCCCAGCCGTCGCCGCCGAAAATCCAGAAGGATTTCTTGCGCAGGAACTCGGCCTTGTCCAGAATTTCAGCGACAAGAGAACAGGCGGAGCAGTCACAGAATTTTTCGCCGGCGGCTTTACGGTCTTGGAAGTGTTTCAGCATATCCGGCAATTTATCGCCGAAGATTTTCAGGCCGGTATCGCTTTCACAGAGTTCCAGACATTCGTCAACCGTGGAAATATTGGCTTTCATAGCGGCAATATAATCATCCGTCGCCTGTTTATTCGCCTCGCCGTCGTTATAGCTGTCCAGCCATTTCTGGGCGGCGTCTTTCAGTTCCGGACGGGTCTGGGGCTGGGCGATTAATTTTTCGGTCTTTTCTTTCAGACTGGCGCGAATCGCGTTGTGTCCGATAGACATGCCCAAGCCGTGCTCGGCGTTGTCTTCAAATAAGCTGTTGCACCACGCGACGCCCTGACCGCGTTTATTGGTCGTATACGGCGAAGTCGCGGCGGGGCCGCCCCAAATCGACGAACAACCGGTAGCGTTGGAAACATACATGCGATCGCCAAAGAGTTGCGTGACAAGGCGGGCGTAACTGGTCTCGGCGCAGCCCGCGCAGGAGCCGGAAAATTCCAGATACGGCTGGCGGAACTGACTGCCTTTGACATTGGCGGTCTGGAGTTCTTTCTTCTCCGACACGTCGGCGACGCAATAATTGAACATATCCTGCTGAGGCAGTTCCTGTTCCTGCGGAACCATCTTGAGGGCTTTGTTGCCTTTCTTTCCGGGGCAGATGCCGACACAGACGCCGCAACCCATGCAGTCCAGCGGCGAAACGGTCATAGCGAATTTATATTCTTTCTTGCCGTTCATGTCGGTCATCTTGGCGGAAGCGGGGGCTTTCGCGGCTTCGTCGGCGTTCAGCGCGAACGGACGGATTGTCGCGTGCGGGCAGACATAGGCGCACTGGTTGCACTGGATGCAGTTTTCGGGAATCCACGTCGGGACGGTCACGGCTACGCCGCGTTTTTCATACGCCGAGGCGCCGAGTTCAAACTGTCCGTCGGGACGGTCTTTAAAGGCCGATACGGGCAGGGAATCGCCGTCCATGCGGCCCACGGGGTCGAGAATCTTCTTGACCATTTCGACACGGGCGTCCGGTCCGGCCAATTTTACGTCTTGTTTTTCGTCAACGGCGTTCTTCCAGCTTTCGGGAACGTCGATTTTCTTGAACGCCGTCGCGCCCGCGTCGATGGCCTTATGGTTCATGTCAACCACGTCTTGGCCTTTCTTGAGATAAGAATGCGTCGCGGCGTCTTTCATATATTTAATCGCGTCTTCAGCGGGGAGAACTTTCGCAAGCGCGAAGAAAGCGGATTGCAAAATGGTATTCGTCCGCTTGCCCATGCCGATTTGAATGGCAAGGTCAATCGCGTTAATCGTATAGAGATTGATATTATTATTAGCGATAAAACGCTTGGACGCGGCGTCAAGATGGTGTTCCAGCTCTTCAGGCGTCCACTGGCAGTTGATTAATAAAGTACCGCCGGGCTTCACGTCGCGGGCAATCGGGAACGCTTTTGTAATATAACTCGGAACGTGACAGGCGACAAAGTCGGCTTTGTTAATATAATAGCTGGATTTAATAGGCACATCGCCGAAGCGCAAATGGCTGACCGTTACGCCGCCGGTTTTCTTGGAATCGTACTGGAAATAGGCTTGGACATATTTATCAGTATGATCGCCGATGATTTTAATAGAGTTCTTGTTCGCGCCAACAGTGCCGTCGCCGCCGAGTCCCCAGAATTTGCAGGAGACAGTGCCTTTGGGCGCGACATCGGTGAAGTTATTTTCTTCAAGAGAAAGATTCGTCACGTCGTCCACAATGCCGATTGTAAATTCATGCTTGGGCGCGTCTTTCTTGAGTTCGTCGTACACGGCGAAAACGCTCTGCGGCGGGGGGTCTTTACTGCCCAGACCGTAACGTCCGCCGGTAACGATAATGTCATTGCGTCCCGCGCCGGCGAGAGAAGTGACGACATCCATATAAAGCGGTTCGCCCAGAGAGCCGGGTTCTTTCGTGCGGTCTAACACGGCGATTTTCTTGCAGGTCGCCGGAATCGCCGCCAATAATTTATCGGCCCGCCACGGACGATACAGATGGACTTTAATCAAGCCAACTTTTTCGCCCTGTTTGAGCATATAATCAATTACTTCTTCCGCGACGTTGCAGATACTGCCCATAGCGATAATCACGCGATCCGCGTCGGGCGCGCCGTAATAATTAAATAATTGATAGTCAGTACCCAATTTCGCGTTGATCTTGCCCATGTATTTTTCGACGACATCCGGTAAAGCCGTGTAATACTGGTTGCACGCTTCACGGTGCTGGAAGAAAATATCGCCGTTTTCGTGAGAGCCGCGCATGACGGGATGTTCGGAGTTCAACGCGTGTTTACGGAACGCGGCGACCGCGTCCATATCGCACATCTCTTTCAAATCCTCATAATCCCACTGGGCGACTTTCTGAATTTCATGGGACGTGCGGAAGCCGTCAAAGAAGTTGATAAACGGCACGCGGCCCTCAATCGCGGCCAAATGCGCGACGGGCGCTAAATCCATGATTTCCTGCGGGTCATTCTCGCACAGCATGGCGAAACCGGTCTGACGGCATGCCATTACGTCCGAGTGATCGCCGAAGATATTCAGCGCGTGGCTGGATACGGTACGGGCGGAGACGTGGAACACGCAGGGCAGTAATTCGCCGGCGATTTTGTACATATTGGGGATCATCAGGAGCAGGCCTTGGGACGCGGTATAAGTCGTCGTCATCGCGCCGGTGCCAAGGGAGCCGTGAACGGTACCCGCCGCGCCGGCCTCAGACTGCATCTCAATGACTTTGACAGTCGTCCCGAAGATGTTTTTCTGACCGGCGGCGGACCACTGATCCACCAAATCCGCCATGGGCGACGACGGCGTGATGGGATAAATGCCCGCCACTTCCGTGAACGCGTAGGAAACATACGCCGCCGCGTTGTTTCCGTCCATGGACTTGAACTTTCTTGCCATAATTGTAAACCTCCTCGTAATTACCCCTCAAGAGGGAAAGGGGGGATGCGCATCCACGCGGCGCGTGATAGAATGGCCGAAACCGGCGCGGCGCGTTGGAAAGCTGTCAGCGCTGACAAACCCCCATATAGATTTTGATTCTATCACAAATTTTTTCGCGTGTAAACCGGTAAATCCATATTTTTTTCCATAAAATTTCTTCGCCGGAATATTTTATCAATATTTAAATTTTAATTATTATATATTAATTATTTATATTTTTCAGTAAATCCGATAAATTTTATAAATATTACGCGGCGCGAATACGCGAATATAACTAAAAAACCCCCGGCCGCGTCGGACGCGACAGGAGATTTTTTTATGATTATAATAAAATATAAAAATTATATAAAAATTATAAAAATGAAAATTATGAACTTTTTAAAAATTTTAAAAAAAGCGCTTGCAATCCATTCAAGAATATGGTAATATAAAATCACGAAACATAAAGAGCGGCAGGCGACAGGATCCCTCAAATCCCGTATGCCCTACGCCGAGTAATGAATGTACTCAACGCACTGGAGTTTCTAAGGCTCCAGACCGCGGGGCTATTATACCCATACGTTTGTTTTGTTCGCAACCGGGTGGAGTTACTCAAATCATTTTCTTTGGTGGATTGGGGAAAATGAAAAGAGCGGCGATAAATATAAATCCGGGCAAGCGTAAAATGATAACAAGAGCCGAAAGCGTAAAATGATAACAATCACGAAAGATACAAACCACGCGGACGGGAAAAACAATGGGTATAAGGCAGGGACATAGCCCCGTAAAGCGGCGCTTCTGACAGCTTGAAAGTTCGTTGATTTGCGGCTTTTCGGGCTAAGTTGGAAGTTGACGATTTGAAAAGCCTTGTCAGGCGGCGTTGAGAAAACAAACTCAGCGCCGTCTTTGTGTTTCTACTGTTCG
>CAJOFP010000022.1 GCA_905233795.1 uncultured Oscillibacter sp.
CGGCGGCGCGCCGGGAATCGGCAAATCGACGTTAATGTTACAGATATGCGGGACATTATGCGAGGCGTTTCGCGTTTTGTACGCGTCCGGCGAAGAATCCGGGCGGCAGTTAAAAATGCGGGCGAATCGGTTAAAAGTCACGGGCGAGAATTTACTGGTATTATCGGAATCGGGATTACAGGATTTATTGGACGCCGTATCGGAAACGCGTCCGGAGATTTTAATCGCGGATTCGATCCAGACGCTATATAATGACGCGCTGGATTCTCCGGCGGGAAGCGTCAGTCAGGTGAAAGACTGCGCTATGGCGTTAATGCGTCTCGCCAAAGAAGAAAATATCACTGTATTTGTGATTGGGCATATCAATAAAGAAGGGTCTATCGCGGGGCCGAAAGTTCTGGAACATATGGTGGATTGCGTATTGTCATTTGAGGGCGACGCGCATAATGCTTATCGAATTTTAAGGGCGACAAAAAATCGTTTCGGGGCGACAAATGAAATCGGCGTGTTTGAAATGCGCGATAACGGTTTGACTGAAGTCCCGGATCCGTCTGAAATGTTATTATCGGGACGCCCGGAGGAGACGCCGGGCGCCTGTGTGACGTGCGTCATGGAAGGGGCGCGGCCCGTATTGGCTGAGGTACAGGCTTTAGTCGTCGGGACGCCCGCCGGAAATCCGAGAAGAACCAGTAACGGTTTTGATTATAATCGCGCCGCGATGTTATTGGCCGTACTGGAAAAACGCGGCGGCTTGCGCGTGTCATCCTGCGACGCGTATTTAAACACCGTCGGCGGGTTATGGCTGGACGAACCGGCGGCGGATTTGGCGGCGATTCTGGCCTTGGCGTCAAGCTATCTGGACAGGCCGATTCCGAAAGATTTGGCGGCTATTGGCGAAGTCGGTCTGACCGGGGAATTGCGGACTGTTCAGAGAATAGAACAACGCGTATCTGAACTGCATCGTCTGGGCTTTAAAACCTGCGTATTGCCGTTTCATGGTTTAAATTTAAATAACGCGATGTTTCCGGGCTTGGAATTAATCCCGGCGCGGAATATCGGGGAGGCGATTCGGAGCGCGTTGGGCGTCCGCGATTCCGGCGCGTAAAAGCCGTGACAGGCCGGATTGATTTTGATAGATTTGTTTATTATTTTTATTGATTTGATATAAAACAGGGCATGTCGGCGAATTTTGAACGCAAACGCCGTCCGGATCGGGGAAACCGATTCGGGCGGCGTTTTTAAAGGCGCAGATTCCGTTGTCATCATGATAGACGCAAAAATTTTTAAAATTATAAAATAACATGAAATATCCATCCCCCGCGCCGGATATTTTTATATATAATTTAATATAAATTATATAAATCCGGGACGGAAATATTATGCCCGCGGGAGAAAGATTTTATAATTAAATTTTTAATTTTTAAATTTTTCCGGCAATGTTTTGCTTAAAAATTTTAATAAAGGCAGTCCCAGAGCGTAACAGGCGATTAACTCGCCCAGTCCGACGGTGAAAGCGTTGAATATATAAGCGCGGATGAAATTTTCCCCGGATTGCGCGGAAAAATACGCGATTTCCGCGCCGATAATCACGGCGTTGCAAATGACAGGCGGGAGAGGCGCGAGATATTGATTTTTGATACGCGAAGTCCAGACAGCCGCGATCAGCGTCGCCGCCGTACCGATTACGCAGTCTAATAAGAACGGGGAAAATAAATTCGCCAGAAAACAGCCGACAGTCAGGCCCAGAATCGCTTCCGGGAAGAGAAAGGGCAAAACGGTCATGGCTTCCGCAACGCGGAGCTGTACGCCGGAATACTGCGGAACCGGTAAAAAAACGGTCAATACAGTATAAAGCGCGGCGATAAGGCCGGCGACCGCGATTCGCCGGGTATCGAATTTAGACCGCGTGGGCGTCGATTCGGACGGGGATTTCTGTTCCTGACTCAAAATTTCGGACATGATAAAAAATACCTCCATTTTTTTATTTTTCGACAGGGTGATGGCACCTGTCAAGGGCGGCGTTTGTCACGCGTTTTATTTTTTGTTTTTTCGCTTTTTGGCAAGACGGCGCCTGTCACGCGTGACGCGTCGATTTGATAATATAACACAGAAATGTTATAGGCGCAAGCGATTTCTTTTCAATAAAAAATATAATAAATCCCGGCGGGATTTTCAAATTTCCGCCGGGATCATCGCCCAAAGTGTGATTATATAATATATAATTACGCGCTGGGAATAAAAATAATCGAGATAAATTCAGATAAAAATTTAAAAATTTTAGATATTTTTGGATTTGGATAAAAGATTCAGATAAAAATCTAAAAATCAGACAAGCTGGTCGTGAGGCAGTCCGAAACTGACGGCGATAGCCGCGTCCACTTTTGTCATCATTTGTTCTTCCACATGCCCCATACGTTCCCGAAGCCGTTTTTTATCCAGCGTCCGAACCTGTTCAAGCAGGATTACGGAATTACGGCTCAGGCCGGAATTGGCGTTGACAGGCAAATTGATATGGGTCGGGAGACGCGCCTTGCCGGTCTGGGACGTAATCGCCGCCGCGATGACAGTCGGGCTGTAACGGTTTCCGGTATCGTTCTGGATAATCAGAACCGGACGGACGCCGCCCTGTTCGCTGCCTACCACCGGAGACAAATCGGCGTAATAAATATCGCCGCGTTTTACAGTTGTATCCACAATGTTCACACTCCGCCGAAAGAAGTACCGCCGCCGCCCGGAATCCGCGTTCCTGTCCGTCTCAGATAACGGATCATGATGGATATAATATAAATATAATTATTATAATATCAAATTAAAATATAATAATATTTATAATTTTAATATATATTATATAATATATCGATCATGTATTATCATTACGCGCAATACGCGTATTACGCGAGAAAGCCGTCAGGAGTCCGCGTCGTTCCGACTTCAGCGGGGCCACTTTCAGTCTCCCACACGGGTCCGAAATTTATACCCGGCGTATGAAAATCTCAATGGATTTAGATAGAGATAAAGATTCCAGCGATGATAATTTTATAATGATAAATATAATATATAATTATAATAACCGGAATCACGCCGGATTTCGTCCCCGGTTTATTTTATGCGGGGATTTCGGAAGCCGTGCGGGGACTGTATAAGAATATAAAATAATATAAAATAATATAGATTTAAATATAAATTTAAGATAAATAAAGCATAAAATTAGATAAATAAAAATGAAAATTGAGAAAATTTAGAGCAGACGCAAATCACGGGCGATTACAACGCCGTTTTCCAGATAGAGGCGCGGCACCCGCTTGCTGACCGCGCAGGTTAATTCATATGGAATCGTGTTTAAAATCGACGCTAACAAATCGCAAGGCTGTTCCGGGCCGAAAATTTCCACGGCGTCGCCGACATGGACATCAGGAAGATGATTTAAATCTATCATCGTCATATCCATACAGATACGGCCCAAAACGGGCGCGGGGCCGGATTTTGTAATCACGCTGAATTGATTGGACAATCCCCGGAACAATCCGTCCGCGTAGCCGATAGGCAGTACGCCGACGCGCTGTTTAAATTTCGTGGTATACATCCGGCCATAGCTGATACTGGTATCAGGATCATAAATTTTGATTGTCGAGACACAGGATTTTAAAGCCATAACGGGACGCATATCAAGTTTTAACGCGTCGTCGCCCGCGCCGTATAATAAAATGCCGGGGCGAACCATGTCAAGATACGTCTCAGGATAACGGGCCAACGCGCCGGAGTTGGCGCAGTGGCGGATTTTGAAATTGATACCCAGTTCAGACAGCGCGTTGAATACGGCGCGGAACAAATCAAATTGCTCACGCGTATAGGCGACGCTGTCCGGGTCATCGGCGTCGGCTGTTGCGAAATGCGTGAAAATTCCCTCCGGGTCTAATCCGGGCAGTTTACAGGCTTTTGCGATGGCTTGAATTCCGTCATGGAAATGTCCGTCCCGGACCAAAAAACCCAGTCGTGACATACCCGTATCAATTTTGATATGTACTTTCAGGACTCCATCGCATGACGCGGCGGCGGCGCTGTACGCTTCGGCTTTGGCGAGAGCGGAAACCGCCTGTGTGATTTGAAATCGGATCAATTCGGGGACCATTTCCGGCGGCGTATGGCCTAAAATTAAAATCGGCGTTTGAATGCCGCCGTGCCGTAATTCCCGCGCTTCGTCCAGACTGGATACGGCAAGATAATCACAGCCCAGAGATTCTAATTTCCGGGATACCTGAACCGCGCCGTGACCGTAGGCGTCGGCTTTCACAACGCCTAAATAACGCGTATTCGGGCCGATGATTTTTCTGGCTTTGCGATAATTCTCCGACAGCGCGTCCAGATTGATTTCCGCCCAAGTCCGCCGCAGTTCTTCCTCCGGAAATTCAGGATTTCGCGTTCGCGCTATTCGTTCTACTTTTTCCGTTTTTTCCGTTTGCGTCATTTGCGAAGATATTGCCAATTTATTCTCTCCCTTCTGAAATCCTCCTGTTAATTTATTTTTATTTATTTTACCGGCGCTCCCTCGCCGTATATGATTGATATTATAACACATGGATATTTCAAATTCTACTGTTTTTATGGAAAATTTTGAAAATCGTACCACAATTTTCGCCTTTTATTTACAGATTTTTCTAATTTTATTGATTTTTTTAAATTTTAAAATTTTCTCCCGGCATTTTTCCGGCGTATTTATAAAATTTTAATAAAATTAAAAAATATTAAAAATATAAAATAAAAAATAAACGTGAAATAAATTTTTTGTATAATTTACAGAAATTCCCCTTGATTTTCCAAATCATCTATGCTAAAATAACAAAAACGAGAGAAAAATATAAAAATTTATCATAAAACGCGACGCGAAAAATCATAAAAATATGATATAAATAATATATTATTTATTTATAAAATAATATTATATTTTAATATAAAAAGGAAGTGATTCCGGCATGGATGAGGACTCCGGCGCGACTTTTATTTCTATGACAGATGAGGACGGAAAAGAAGTCGTTTTGGAATATATCGACACGCTGGAATATAACGGCTCTGTCTATCAAGCGTTTTTCCCCGCCGAAGTCGAGGGCGAACCCGAAGACCCGGACGCCGGATTGATTATCTTGAAAGTAATTCACGAAAACGGAGAGGATTTGTTATCCACCCCGGACACGGATGAGGAACTTGAAACGGTCTATGATCTCCTGATGGAACAGCTTTTCGATTCGGATGAAGATTAAAAATATTAAAATTATAATTTTATATCATGATTAAGATATAAACTGAGATATAAACCCTGCGGGGTGCGTGACAGATCTTTTTTTAACCCACATTTCGTTATACGGGACGCTGAACTCGGCGCGCGGTTCGCAGGCCTCCCGGAGCGGCGGAAGGCCGCGCCGGATGTTGGAAGCGGTTAAGCGCAAAGCCGGAGGCGACCCACCTGTTCTGTGAAAAGTGCAGGTTATAACGAGGTCTGCACGGCTTTCGCGGGGTTTCTTGATTTTTTATTTTCCATCATTTTTAATTTTTATATTTTTATTGAAATCTAAATAAAAATTAATATCCCGGATAAAGTCGAAATTTTGATTTATTTAATTTTATTTAATATTATTTAAATATTATTTAATTCAAGGGAGCGTGTGTGAAAATGACTGTCACCCGTTCGGAAAATTTAATGCCCGTCCATTCCGATATTCGGGGCCCGCTGTATCTGGAAAGTCTGCGTATGGGCAAAGAGGGCGTAAAAGTCCTGCGTTTGAATACCGGCAATCCCGCCGTTTTCGGATTTAAAATGCCTGACAGCGTGCGGGAAGCGTTACTCGCCAACGCCGACAAAGCCGTCGCCTATTGCGATCTGCGCGGTATGCCCGCCGCCCGTGAGGCTATCGTCAATTATCATAAAAAGAAAGGCATTCAGGATATTAATATCGACGATATTTATATCGGCAACGGCGTCAGCGAACTGGTTTTGATGTGCTTATTGGCGTTATGCAATAAAGGCGACGAAATTTTAATGCCGTCCCCCAGTTATTCGCTCTGGTCCAATTCCACTTACATCGCCGGGGGTAAGCCCGTTTATTATACCTGTGACGAGTCCAATTTCTGGTATCCTGATATAGACGATATACGCCGCAAAGTCACGCCTAAAACCCGCGCTATCGTGATTATCAATCCCAATAATCCCACCGGGGCCGTCTATCCGAAAGAAATTTTGCTGGATATGATTCAAATCGCCCGCGAAAATAATTTATTGATTTTCTCGGATGAAATCTATGACCGGCTTTTAATGGACGGCGTGGAGCATATTTCCACAGCGTCTCTCGCGCCGGATTTGACCGTCATTACGACAAATGGATTATCGAAATCGCATATTATTTGCGGCTTCCGTTGCGGCTGGATGTGTATCAGCGGCTATCGCGGCAAGGCCGATGATTATATAGAAGGCATTTTCCAGATGGCGGCCATGCGTCTCTGTTCCAACGCTTTGACACAGCTTGTCATTCCGGCGGCGCTCGCCGACGACGCCAGTACACAGGCGATGATGGTCCCCGGCGGACGTATTTATGAACAGCGTGAGGCGACTTTCCGTGAAATTGAAAAAATCGACGGTCTGACCTGCGTCAAGAATCACGCCGCTTTCTACGCGTTCCCGAAGTTAGATCACAAGAAATTTAATATTTCAGACGACAAAAAATTCGCGTTTGATTTATTGCACGAAAAGCATATTTTCATCGTCCCCGGATCGGGATTTGATTATCACACGCCGGATCACTTCCGTATTGTCATGCTTCCTGAACCCCATGAAATGGCGCAAGCTATGCGCGATATGGGCGACTTTTTGAAAGATTATCGGCAATAATATTATTAAAATAATAAAATAAATATTAAAATCCCACGCCGCGTCCGTCCGTGAATCAAGTTACATGATTTGCGCGACAGACGCGGCGTAAAATATAAATTTATAAAATAATTTGCCCGTTCTGAAATTGTTTAATCATTTCCGGCGCTTTGCCGCAAGACAGGCGTCCTTCAGGACAAACGCCGGTCTGATAACACGCGGGGCCGTAATATTGAAATAAATCCGGGAAATCACGCCGGAGTAAATTCAAAAGCCGGATCGCTATAGCGCGGATTTCCCATTGAGCGCGTTGACAGGTTCTCAAACGGGTAAAGACTTCCAATTCTCTCGCGTTCATTGTCGTCATGATATTCGTCAGATTGCCGCTGAGCGCGAAATAAGCGCGATAGGGTTTTAATTCCGGGATTTGATAAGATTTAACATGATTATATAACGCTTTTTCCACGGCGGATTGATAGATTTTTACCGCGTCCGGGTTGGATTCTATACTTTTCGGCAAAATAAATCTATCCGGGCGTATGGATTGTATCGGCGGGACAATCGGGGATTGCATACGATGGCGAACCATATGGGTAATGCCTGACAACGTAATATCCTGAACGGCGAACGTATAGGCGATTTGTTCCAGTTCCCGCGGGCGACTGGATTTTATTATTTTTCGCAAATCAAGATTGAAATTTGATTCGGGATTTAATTCAAGAGTTAATTCAGGATGTCCGGTCTGATACGCGAATTTTAAAATTTCATCCGGTTTGACAGGGGCTTGTAAGACAGACACGGCTCCGGCGTCCTGTTCGGTAATCAATACGGGATTTAAATTATTTAAATT
>CAJOFP010000023.1 GCA_905233795.1 uncultured Oscillibacter sp.
GGCCATCATCCTGCAGGTGATCAGGGACTTATCGGCAATGGCGTCGCGCAAATCGTCGGGGATCGCGTCGGGCTTGAAACTTTTGTCCGGGTTCTGGAAACTGTATTTGTCCGGGAACAGTCCGAAATCGGGTTCATACCAGAAAACAGTCGCGCAGCCGGCATAATCTCCCGCGCCGGGCATATCGTCGGATTGGTCGGCGATACGGAATTTTTTTCCGTTCGTGACGATTTCGCCGTTAATTTCCGCGATTCTGGCGCTTGCGTAAGCGCCGCGCAGATTGGCGATGTCCGTGGATTGGCGGGCTTTCTCCAGCTGATCGGTAAGGGTCGGCAGGGACAGTCCAACCATTACGCCGATGATCATGACGACGATCAACAATTCGGCGAGGGTAAAGCCGGACACGCGGGAGCGTTTGACAGATGGTCTCATAGCGTCACACTTTCAATTTTTTACGGCGTCACTTCCAATAACGAAAGTTAAAAAGGGGATTTTGCGATTTTTGCGCGTAATTTCGGGCTTATTTTCACGCGATTACGGGCTTATTTTCGCGTGATTTTTACGCGTTTTTTCACACGATTTTTACGCGTTTGCGATTTTTTCACGCGCTATCGGGCTTGTGTGATTTTTACGCGTGAATATATGCGCGATTTGCGCGATTTACGCCTTTTTGTGATTTTTTACGCGCTGTTTATGGGATTATGCGATTTTTTATGATCAGATTTCGGCGCGTTTCGGGCTTATTTACGCGCCGGTTATGGGTTTTAAGGGGTTGACGTTGTTGACTTTATAGAAAATTTAGCTACCTTATCGCCATCTTCATTTGAGATATTTTCAAAGCGGATCGCACCGCGTTTCAAAGACCACGCGCCTTGATCAGGTGTAAATTCCACAACGATTTTCATATTTGGCCATGCGGAATCGGTATTGCCCGGAAGCTGATCGGACTGACCGGCAATATAATCCCCGTTCTTTGGCTGGTATCCATATTGGATAATGCCGTTATTACCGCCGGGCAACCATTCTCGGTAGAAGTCATGACAAGGGCTGAAGAATCGTCCGCCTGATTGCAAGTTGTCGGGTTTTCTTGTGACCACGGATAAAGCGCGCCGCTGTCGGAATCGTATAGAAAGACATAGGCGATAGCGGAATATTGATTCTTCCATCCCGTATCAGTAGTAGAAGGATCACCGATTTTAACGGGTTCAACGGAATAACCGTTCTCGTCATAACCGGCGACTTCGCCGCTTAATTCCGCGACTTTGGCGGCGGCATACGCCCCGCGCAGGTTGGACAAATCCGTGGATTGGCGTGATTTTTCCAGCTGACTGTTAAAAACGGGAATGGATATGGCGACGAGTACGCCGATAATCGCCACGACGATTAACAATTCGGCAAGGGTGAAACCCTTGTTCTTTCGTCTCATAGTAATAATGCGCTCCTTTGCGCCGCGTAAAAGCGCGGCGGCGGTTTTAATTGACGACTTCACCTACTGTAATGGAACCCGCGCCGAACAGAGCGCTTCCGGATCGGAGCGTCCATTCCAGACGCGCCGTATCGCCGTTGAACGAGACATGAATCACGCCGTTGCGGTAATCGACTTCGGGATCGTAACCGTCCTGTGTGTTGGTCTGTTCGCCGACGACGGAAGTGCCTTTGCCGTAAGCGTCTATGCCGCGGGGCGCGCCGCCTCCGCTGATCGCGGCGACCAGCGCGCCGCGTTCGGCGTCGAAATAGTAAGACCCGGACAGTTTATCCTCAATCAGGGCGACGGCGACGGCGGCTTTGGCGGAGCGCATATTCGCCATGTCGGTCGCTTCGCGGGATTTTTCCAGACGGCTTGTGAAAATCGGCATGGATACGGCGACAAGTACGGCGATAATCGCCACGACGATTAACAATTCGGCGAGCGTAAAGCCGTTTTGACGCCGGACGCCGCCGGACGTGAAATTATCTTCGCGCCGGACGCCGTATCCGGGACGATGGGACAACAGACCGTTTAAAATACGGGTGAAGTCATGAGAATTGCGCTTCAATCGCATCCCTTCTTTTCTGTATTGAATTTCGCCGCCGCGTTTTCCGCGTTTCAACTTGCGTTCGCGTTCGCGTCCTGATTTTTCACCGGAGACGCGTAAGGGGATGGATTCAGCGGCGCGATAGAGAGAATTTATATTTCAAGCCGTTTTTTGATACGGCGTGAAACCGGGGGAATAGAAGATTTATATATTTTTAATCCTCAATCAAGTCATGGACTTGGAAATGTCCGGCTTCCAATTCTTTGAAAGCCTTTTCGATTTCGGCGAGGTATTGATAATTTTTGATTTGCTTTTCCATATCTTGAATACGGGAGCGCATATCTTGCAGACTGGAAAGCGTAATCAAAGCCACATCCGGCTTGGATTCGCGGGAAATAACAATGGTTTCGCCGTTGGAAACGCTGTCCAGATAATCGGAAAGATGTTCCGACACGGTATCGGATCGCACGGAGAGCATATGAAACGCCCCTTTGATTAAATATTATATATTTATATTATTCGCTATATAATATATAATTATTATATATAAAAATAAATGAAATAAATCACATAGAGCCGTAAAGAGAGAACATAGCCATATAGATGGAAATGACGATAAATCCGGCGACAACGGCAATGCCGATTAACAAAGTAGGTTCGAGTTTGGCGAGGGCGGATTGAATCGCCTGTTCCAATTCGGCGTCGTAATATTGGCCGATAGTGTTTAACGTCTCCGCCATTTCGCCGGTTTCTTCCCCGACGGCGGTCATGTCTATTAAAATATCGGGCATGACGGCCTGTTCGCGCATGGATACGCCCAGCGATCTTCCCTCTTCCAGCGCGCCGGATAATTTTCCGGTTTCGGACCCCAGAAAATAATTGTCCATGACGCGGGATGTAATGGAAACGGCGCGGTTCATGGGCAGACCGGCTTCTAAAAGCGTCGTCATGGTATTGGCGAACTGGCTTGCGGCGTTTAGCTCCTGAATCTCGCCCAGTACGGGGACTTTTAAAAATAATTTGGAAGTCCTGAGACGGCCGTCCTCCGTGGCGGCGTAAAAGCGATAAATGATGATAAGTACGGCGACGACGGCGGCCATATAAATCGTATAATGCTGAAAAAAGCCGGATATGGCGATCAGCATTTGAGTCATTAAAGGCAACGTCGCGCCGTAGGAATCGAATAGAGAAGTAAACGTCGGGACGACTTTGACCATCAGGACGACGACGACAATGACGGATAAGACCAGAACGAACATAGGATAAGCCATCGCGCCGCGCACGCGGGAACCCATTTTGCTTTGCTTGTCGAAATGCAGGTGCATGGATTCAAATGATTGATGTAAATTACCGGATTCCTCCCCGGCGCGGATTGTTTCTATAAAAGTCACGGGCAGGAATTTTTCCCCGTGATCGGCGAACGAGGCGGACAATGACCGTCCGCCCTCGACATCCTCGGCGGTCTTGACCAGCATACGCTTTAAAGTCCGGTCTGTAGTCTTATCGGCGATTAATTTGACGGCGCGTCCAATCGGGATACCGGCTTTTAAAATAATGGCGAACTGACTGCACATGACTGTAAAGGCCTTATTATTCAATCTTGGCTTGCCAAATTCCAGATTTAAAATGCCGGGGGATTCGTCTTTTTCCCGCACCTGTTTAATTTTCAGGATGACATCGCAATCCTGTTTGATACGGCTGGCGGCGTCAAGTTCGTTGAAGCCCTCCATCATGCCGGAGACTTTCGCCCCGTCGCGGGTCAGCGCGACATATTGAAACTGCGCCAAACGCGGACGCCTCCTCCCGAAAATAATATTTATACCCCCCCTAAATCCTCCCTTTCAGGGGGATTTTCCCCGGTTTCGTTTTCCCCTTTCAGGGGGATTTTTCCGGTTTCGTTCCCCCGTCCCTGAAAGGGAAGGGGGACAGGGGGAAGGGTTTTTATTGTGAGACTGGGTAAATATATTAATTTAATTCGCGTTTTTGCGGACGTAATCAACGCTGTGGGCGTAGTGAATGGCGTCGT
Organism: uncultured Oscillibacter sp.; assembly: GCA_905233795.1. Classification (GTDB taxonomy): domain Bacteria; phylum Bacillota; class Clostridia; order Oscillospirales; family Oscillospiraceae; genus Oscillibacter. Next base: position 4,042 of record CAJOFP010000023.1, read on the forward strand.
CTTTGGTGATTTGCCGGGCGCGGACAAGACGCACAAGCGATTGATCCATTGTCGTTCCGCCGATTGCGGCGGAAGTGGCGACGGCGTTGGCGATTTGCGGCGTATTTCCGGCGCGGATTAAATTTCTGATTGCGTCGGTAACGAGCATAAATTCACAGGCTAACACGCGTCCGCCGCCGATTTTGGGAATTAACTGCTGTGTTAAGACGGCCTGTAACGTCATGGATAATTGCAGTCTGATTTGAGTTTGGGCGGCCTCCGGGAATACTTGGACGATACGGTCTATAGAGTCTGAAGCCGAGCCGGTGTGTAAAGTTCCGAAAACTAAATGGCCGGTTTCGGCGGCTGTAATCGCCGTTTCAATCGTGTCTTTGTCACGCATTTCGCCTATTAAAATCACGTTCGGGTCCTCACGCAGAGACGCCCGCAAGCCGGACGCGAAACTTTGGGTGTCTTTGCCGACTTCGCGCTGGTTAATCACGCATTTGTCGGGCTTATACATGTATTCGACGGGGTCTTCGAGCGTGACGATATGACAGCTCATCGTGTGATTAATCGAATCCATGAGGGCGGCGAGCGTGGTGGATTTGCCGGAGCCGGTTTCGCCCGTGACCAGAACAATGCCTTTATGCAGATTAATCAGCGGCGGGACGGCGGGCGGCAGGCCTAATTTATTGACATCCGGGATATATTCGCTCAACAGACGCAGCGCCACGGACGGGACGCCCTGTTGCTTAAATATATGAATACGGGTTCGATTCCCGGCGTAAGTATTGGCGGCGTCGAGTTCGCCGACGCGATTAAATTCCTCATAGGCTTCCCGACTGCCGGATAAATATTGCGCTATTAAAATGCAGTCATCTACTGTCAGAATATCGTCAGACATGTTTTTTAATTTGCCGTCGTGTCTGTATTTGGGCGGAAGTCCGCATACAATATGAATATCGGACGCGCCGTCTTTTTTGGCTTTCGCCACCAGTTCATCAACCGTCATCATGATAGTTTAATAAATCCCCCTTAAATTTCCAAATCAATCTTCCAAAATAAATATCGGCTGTTCTTTCAAAAAATTAACGGACTGAAAATTACAATTTAGTTACAATTTAATATTTTATAAAAATATAGCCAATCAAAAATATAAAAAAATAATTTTATATTAATAATAAAATAATATAAAATTAATTATCCTCGTTGATTACGCGCAGGACTTCCTCGACGGTGGTGACGCCTTCCAGAACCAGCCGGACGGCGTTGTCATGCAGGGATATAAAGCCGCTTTCCGGTTTACGCAGTTCGGCTTCCAGCGTTTCACGGTCTTCTTTTTTATAAATCATATTGCGGACTGTGGGATTCATCATTAAGATTTCAAATATCGCCGTCCGTTCCCGGTATCCGGTATTGAAACAGCTGGAACAGCCCGCGCCGCGATAAAATCTCAAATCCATATCATCCCGGATATTCAGCGCGGCCAATTCGCTTTCGTCCGGCCTGTACGCCTCACGGCAGTGCGGGCAGATTTTACGGACCAATCGTTGAGAAATCACGCCTCTTAACGCGCTGGCGATAATATACGGCTCCACGCCAATATCGCGCAGACGGTCTATTGAACCGACCGAATCGTTTGTGTGAATCGTCGTTAAAACGACGTGGCCGGTAATCGCGGCGCGCATGGCGATTTCCGCCGTCTCGCCGTCACGGATTTCGCCTACGGCGATTATATCCGGGTCTTGTCTTAAAATCGCCCGCAGTCCGTTGGCGAACGACATGCCGGTTTTTTCGTTAATCTGCACCTGATTCACGCCCGCGACGTTGTATTCCACAGGGTCTTCCAGCGTCACCAGATTGACATCGGGCGTGTTTAACTGGTTAATCATGGCGTACATGGTTGTCGTCTTGCCCGATCCTGTCGGCCCGACTAATAAAATAACGCCGTTGCGGTATTTTAATAATCTTTCATAGCGTTCCAGATCGCGGCCCCGCAAGCCGACGGTTTCTTTTGTGACCTGTCCGCCGGAACGGTCTAACAAACGCAGAACGATTTTTTCGCCGTAGACAGTCGGAAGCGTTGACACGCGAAGATCAAGGTCTTTTTCTTTGGCGCGGACGTGGAAACGCCCGTCTTGCGGGGTTCTATGCTCGGCAATATCCATGCCGCCCATGATTTTAATGCGCGAAATCACGGCGGATTGTAAAGTCCGTGGAACGGTCAAAATATCGTGCATGAGACCGTCAATCCGCATTCTGACCCGCATTTCGTCTTCACGGGGTTCCAAGTGAATATCGCTGGCGCGTTCCATGACGGCGCGGTCAATCATCGAGTTGACTAATCTTATCGTCGGCGCGCTGTTGACCGCGTCGTCGCCGATTTGGGTTGTCACGAACGTGGAATCCGTGGAATAGCCGGGATCGACGGCGCCGCCGTTCGCGGCGACTTCGCGTTTCATTTCCTCAATGGCTTTCGCCGCGCCCTCGTTGCTGTATAAAACCTGAATGGCGTGTTCCACGCCGGCGCGGGACGCGATCATGGGGACGACGCGTTTCCGGACGGCTTTGCGGACTTCCTCAATCGCGTAGAAATTCATAGGATCGCTCATGGCGAGATATAGTTCTTCTTTGTCCACGCGCACGGGCACGACCTGATATTGCCGGGCGATATTTTTTGGCAGAGCCTGCGCCAATTCCGTGGGAATCTGCGCTCTTGACAAATCAATAAACTCAATGCCAAGCTGCATCTGCAAGGCCTCAATCAAGGCGTCTTCCGATATGATTTTACTGTCAATCAGGACAGTTCCGAGGCGTTCTTTACCGCCCTTTTGAATAGCGAGACCGCGTTTCAAATCATCTTCCGAAATCGCGCCCGCCGCCACCAGCAGTTCGCCCAGCCGTTTATATGCCATACCGTTTATCCCCTCCGATGGCGTTTCCGTTATGTGATAATATGTGATAAATAATAAATATAAATAATAAATTATATATAATTTATATATAAATATATGTGATATGTTATATTGCTAATCAATACTGGCGTATTGTCAGCGATTATGGCAATAAAATATAATATAATAAAATAATAAGAAGTTTTTATTTGACATATTATCAGGCGCGTAAATCGACGCCGTTTTTCAAATAAACGCGCTAAATTTTCCTGATTTTCATAACATTCGCATTATAGCAAATTCCCCGCGAAAACGCAAGTAAAAAATTATATCAAATTGGTAACAATTATGGCGCGGGTTCACGAGCCGCCGCGCTTTCGGCGTTTTATATAATTTTTAATCTCAAAATTCGGCGAAAATGACGGGTAATTTACTGCTTTTGGAAATTTATCACGCGATTTAGATTCATTCACGCTCTTGTTATTGTTATTCCGGCGTGTTATAATTATCTATATATCTATCATCTATTATTTTATAGATATTTATATAATATTAATATAATATATAGATTATAATAATAGATTATTATAATAAAATATCCAAAAACATCCCGGATAAAAAAAGAAAAGTAAAAAATAAAAATCCGTGAAAACGGACGAAAAGAGGGCTGGAAGTATGTATTATCATGATAATTCGCGCAAAATAACGCGCAAAATAATAGCTTCATGCGCCGCGCTGATGTTTCTGTTTTACTCGTTCGCGCCGGTTCGCGCCTCCGGCGATTCCCCGGCGTCGCTCCGGCACGCCCAACAATTAGAATCTTTGCGTTTAATGCGCGGCGTCGGCGTCCTGTCCGACGGTTCAACGGATTACGGCTTGAATCAGACGCCCACGCGCTTGCAGGGCATTATTTTATTAGTCCGTTTATTGGGCGCGGAAAAAGACGCTCTGTCGCTTCCGGCGGATACGCCTTTCCGGGATTTGAATCCCGACGACGAAAACGCCCGTTATGTGGCTTACGCGTGGCGGAACGGCATTACAAAAGGCGCGAGCGATACGGCGTTTCATCCGGGACAGAATTTGACATCCCGTATGTTTCTGACTTTTTTATTCCGGGCGCTGGGCTATAACGAATCGTCCGGCGATTTTGAATGGGGCGAACAGGCTGATTTCGCGGCGCGATTGGGCATGATTACCCCGGAAACCGCGCAAATGATAGAAAAGATTAATTTAAACCGCGGCGATCTGGCTGACCTGTCCTACGCGGCTCTGACTTGCGTCTGCAAACAGGGCGGGACATTGGCGGAAAATCTGCGCGATGACGGCGTTTTCACGGACGCCGAGGGAGTCGCCGCCAATGTCTTGGGCGAAAACGCCGGTTTTACGCTGGATTATCAAAATAATAATATTAATCAAAATCATAATATTAATCATTCAAATCAAGAGAATAATATAAATAATAATATTATCTATGTACTGAAAATAATGATAATAATAATATCCGGGTCAAGACCGCGCTGTCCGGGGATTTATTGGGCGAAACGGCGTCTTTTGAGAATATTATAGCGAATTCAGACGGCGCGGCGGCGATTGTCAACGCCAATTTTTCCGACGCCGACGGAACGCCGTCCGGTTATCTCATGTCGGACGGGGTATTATTACACGCGGATTTAAAGCGTTTGTACGCGCTGGGAATCGCCCCGGACGGAAAAATCCAAATCGGCCGCCCGGAAATTTACGCCGAATTAAAATCCGATTCAAACATATGGCCGGTAAATCAAATCAACCGGCCGGAACAGGAAAGCGATACGGCGATTTTATATACGCCCGTCATCGGCGATAAAATCACGATGAACCGCGCCGGATGGTCTTTGACCGCCAGCGGCGGGAAAATCACGGAATTTTATTCCGTCAGCGAGGGCGCGTCGGTCTCCATTCCGAAAGACGGTTATGTCGTTTATATGGGCTTTGAATACGCCGCCGCGTTCCGTATTCCCCAAAAGGGCGCGGATATAGAATTAAATTATAAT
>CAJOFP010000024.1 GCA_905233795.1 uncultured Oscillibacter sp.
AAACATGTATCAGTCGAAAAAACCCTATCTGTACGGAACCGGACGCCGGAAATCCTCTGTGGCCCGCGTTCATCTGTTTCCCGGCGGCGACGGTACGATTACGATTAACGGACGCGATATTGATGAGTATTTCGGCCTTGACACGCTGAAAATGGTCGTCCGTCAGCCGCTGGAGGCGACGGGCAATGTGGGCAAAGTCGATATTGAAGCCACCGTCACGGGCGGCGGCGTATCCGGACAGGCGGGCGCGTTGCGTCACGGCATTTCCCGCGCCTTGTTATTATTAAGCGAAGACAACCGGCCTATTTTGAAAAAAGCCGGATTCTTAACGCGTGATCCGCGTATGAAAGAGCGCAAGAAATACGGCCTGAAAGCGGCCCGCCGCGCTCCGCAGTTCTCCAAGCGTTAAAAATATAAATTATATTCGCGTAAAATTCCCGCGATTCCCGGAATTACGCGCGGTTTCGGGGTCCGGTTTATATATATTATTTTTTATATTATATATTTCTAATCAGAAAGGAGCATGACCCATGGCGGAAATTCCCTATAAAATTTATCTGGAAGAATCGGAGATGCCCAAAGCGTGGTATAACGTCCGGGCGGATATGAAAACGAAACCCGCGCCTCTGTTGAATCCGGGAAACGGTCAGCCTTTGAAAGCGGAGGAAATGGGCGGCATCTTTTGCGAGGAACTGGTCAAACAGGAACTGGACAATGATGACGCGTGGATTGAGATTCCTGAGGAAATCCGGGATTTTTACAAAATGTATCGTCCGTCGCCGCTGGTGCGGGCATATTGCTTGGAAAAGAAGTTAGACACCCCCGCGAAGATTTATTATAAATTCGAGGGGAATAACACAAGCGGCAGTCATAAATTAAATTCGGCGATTGCCCAAGCGTATTACGCGAAAAAACAGGGCTTGAAAGGCGTCACGACGGAGACCGGCGCGGGACAGTGGGGAACCGCGCTGGCGATGGCCTGTTCGTATTTTGAACTGGACTGCAAAGTCTTTATGGTCAAAGTGTCTTACGAACAAAAGCCGTTCAGACGGGAAGTCATGCGGACTTACGGCGCGTCCGTCACGCCGTCGCCGTCGGATACGACTAAGATCGGACGCAAGATTCTCGCCGAACATCCGGGAACGGGCGGTTCTCTCGGTTGCGCGATTTCAGAAGCCGTTGAGACGGCGGTTTCTAATCCCGGTTATCGCTATGTATTGGGAAGCGTGTTAAATCAAGTCTTATTGCATCAGTCTGTAATTGGACTTGAAACGAAAATCGCGCTGGATAAATATAATATCAAGCCGGATATGATTATTGGCTGCGCGGGCGGCGGATCGAATTTAGGCGGCTTAATCTCGCCGTTTATGGGTGAAAAACTGCGTGGAGAATCAAATCCGCGCATTATCGCGGTGGAGCCGGCGTCCTGTCCGAGTTTCACGCGGGGCAAATTCGCCTATGATTTCTGTGATACGGGCCGGGTCTGTCCGCTTGCCAAAATGTACACGCTGGGAAGCGATTTCATACCGGCGCCGAATCACGCGGGCGGATTGCGCTATCATGGCATGAGTTCGATTTTATCGCAATTATATCATGACGGCTATATGGAAGCCGTATCGGTCCCGCAGACGAGAGTTTTCGACGCGGCGGAACAGTTCGCCCGCGTAGAGGGTATTTTGCCCGCGCCGGAGAGTTCCCACGCGATTCGCGTGGCGATTGACGAAGCGTTGAAATGCAAAGAAACCGGCGAGGCGAAAACGATTGTATTTGGATTAACCGGCACGGGTTATTTTGATATGGTCGCTTATGAACGCTATCACGAGGGCAAAATGGATGATTATATCCCCACGGACGCGGAATTGGAAAAATATTTCGCCAAACTGCCGAAAGTGGAATAAATAAATTAATATAAATCCGGCTGGGGCCGCCGCGCTAATTTTAATAATAATTTTAATTATTTTTAAAATTATATCCCGCGGCGGCTTTGTTATATATTGTTTTAGATAATTTATTTATTATTTAAATATTAAAATATAATATTAAAAATATGATAAAAAGGGGGATTTTATATCATGTGGGCGGAAAACGCGGTATTTTATCAGATATATCCCTTGGGATTGCTTGACGCGCCGCGCCGGAACGAGGCGAATCCTGAAGATGATCAAGATAAAAATATAGAGCCCGTCAACCGGATTAAAAATCTGACGCCGTGGCTGGGGCATATCAAGAAATTAGGCGCGGACGCCTTATATCTCTGTCCGGTATTCGAGAGCGATTCCCACGGATATGACACGCGGGATTTTTTAAAAATCGACAATCGTCTGGGAAGCAATCAGGATTTTAAAGAATTTTGCCGGGCTTGTCATGAAAATAATATGAAAATCGTACTGGACGGCGTGTTTCATCATGTGGGCCGGAATTTTTGGGCGTTCCGGGATGTGCGGAAAAATCAGCGCGATTCCAGATATAAAGACTGGTTTCATGTGAATTTTTACGGCGATTCGGCCTATCATGACAGCTTTTATTATGAAGGCTGGGAAGGGCATTATGAACTGGTGAAATTAAATCTGCGCAATCCTGAAGTTAAAAATTATATATTGGATTGTATCAAATTCTGGGTGGACGAATTTGATATTGACGGTCTGCGTCTGGATGTCGCCTATTCGCTGGAGCCGGATTTCTTACGCGAATTAAGACGCTTTGCGAATAATATCAAGCCAGAATTTTATTTAATCGGCGAAACGCTCCACGGGGATTATAATCGCTGGGTCAGTGATGAGTTTTTGCATAGCTGTACGAATTATGAATGTTATAAAGGCTTATATTCCAGCTTTAATTCGCGCAATATGTTTGAGATTATACACAGTTTAAAACGCCAGTTCGGGCCGGAATACTGGACGTTATATAAAAATAAGCATTTGTTATGCTTTGTGGACAATCACGATGTCACACGCGTGGCGAGCATATTGAAAAACGCGAAGCATTTAAATTTAATATATGGCTTGTTATTCGCTATGCCGGGGATACCGTGTATTTATTACGGCAGCGAATGGGGCTGTAAAGGCAAGAAACAAAACGGCGACGACGCGCTCCGTCCGGCTTTTGAGAATCCCGAATGGAATGATCTGACGGATATTATATCAAAAATGGCGAAAGCGCATAAAAACAGTCGGGCGTTATGTCACGGCGATTTTCAGGATTTATGTCTGACGAATTTGCAGACCGTTTTCCGTCGGCGCGTTGACGGCGAAACGGTTTTAGCGGCTGTGAATTGCGATGAAAACGCGTATTTCGCCCGATTTGACGCCGGATGCGGTCAAGCCGTCGATTTATTAAGCGGTAAAAAAATTAATTTTACAGGCGGCTGTGAACTCCCGCCTTATAGCGTCATGTATTTGCGCTGTCAATAAAAAAATAAGCCGTGGATTTAAAATAAAAATTTTATTTAAAAATTTATTTTTATATTTTTATGTTCACAGTTTCGTCAAAATGTTTAAAAACTTGTAATATTTTTAGTGAATATCACGAACCGCGATTGTCCGATTTCGTGAAAAATATGCGTTTTTACCGGTTGACAAATCTCTTTTCAATCCATAAAATACGGCTTCAATACGGGGCCGGAATATTCCGCGCCGGTTCCGGTTTTGGAAAGGTGTGATTGAATATGAGCATCGAAATGAGAAATAAAAACGGAAATAAAACGCTCTGGACGATTCACGCGGCGGAAGACGCGCCGTTTCTTGATAAAAATATAATTTATATAAACTTCCCGGAATTGGGCGATCTGTCGGATTTGCGCGGGAAAGAGGATTTCAAAGCCCGTTATGATCAGATTTATCCGGATCAAAATCCGGTGGCGCGGACATCCGGCGCGAATTTGATTTTCCGTCTGGTACGCGAATTGCAAACCGGCGATTATATTTTATATCAGCACGGTTCTTATATCAGCCTTGGCGAAATTTCCGGCGAGTATGAATTTAACGCCGCCGATCCCGGATTTGAACAGAGACGCTCTGTCGAATGGAAAAACGCGTTGCCGTCGAGCGGATTTTCCAAAGCCGCGTTACGGGAAATGAACGCGTCGCCGTTGGGATTATTCGCCGTGAAGCGTTATACCGGGGAATTTTTCTCCGCGTGGGGCGTCCCGTATTTGGAGGATCCGGAATCGGTGACAAGAGCGAAACGCGAAGCGCGGGAAACGGATAACAAAGCGCGTGAATTAAACAGCGCGAACGCGTTTGACCCGCAAAATATCGCGGCGGCTTTTCATAATTTTGATAATTTAAATAATTTAAATAATTTAAATAATCAAGATTATAAAGTGAAAGACGAAGATTTAAAATCCGAATCCGTGACGCGTTCCTGTACGCTGGAAGATTTAAATCAGGCGTTCGAGAAAGCGCGTGACTTCCCGGAATTTCTGGCGAATGTGTTTTTAATCATGGGCGCTCCCGCAGGGTGCGCGAGATTAAATAAAATTTAATAATTTTAATAAAATCAAGCGAGAAATCCCCCGTTTTTTATAATCTATAAACGGGGGATAAAATTTATCGCCGCGCTTGCCAAAAGCATAATATTATTATAAAATATTATAAATTAAAAATTATATTTTATAATAAATATAATATTAGGGGGCGCGGGATATGAAACTGACGACGGCGGCGCAAATGCGGGAATTAGACCGTCAGGCGATTGCGCTTCGCGGTATTCCGTCGATAGATTTAATGGAACACGCGGCCCGGCATGTCGCGGAAACGGCGTTGGAAACGCTGTCCGCGTGGCCGGGACGCGTGGCGGTTTTTTGCGGGAGCGGGAATAACGGCGGCGACGGCGTGGGCGCGGCGCGGCGTTTAATCCGGCGCGGCGTCCGGGTTCGTGTTTTTCTCGTGGGCGATATGTCCAAACAGACGCCGGATACGCGGGAAGAGTTGCGTAAATTAGCGAAATATCATGTAAGCCCGGAGATTTTAGATATAAAAAACGCGGAGCAGGTGAATTTTATTCAATCGGCGGATATGCTGATAGACGCGCTGTTTGGCGTGGGACTGTCCCGCGAGATTGACCCGGAATCGCCATACGCCGCCGCGATTGATTGTATCAATCAAGCGCCGGGAAAAGTTTTGTCTGTGGATATTCCCAGCGGGATTCACGCCGATACGGGCGAAATCATGGGCCGCGCCGTTCAGGCGGATATGACTGTGACGTTTACGGCGGCGAAAATCGGTCACGCCGTGGGCAAAGGCGCGATTTATTCCGGCGATGTGAAAATTTATGATATAGGCATACCGGAGGATTTGCAAAAAGCTATGATATGCCCTGTCCAGACGGCGGGCGCGTCTTTTGTACGGGAGGCGACGCCAAAGCGCAAATCAGACGGTCACAAGGGCGATTTCGGTAAAATTTTGATTATAGGCGGGTCTGTCGGATATACGGGCGCGCCGTATCTGACCGCGTCCGCCGCGATTCGTTCCGGGTGCGGTCTGGTATTTTTAGGCGTCCCGGAGGCGATATGGCCTATAGAAGCCGTGAAATGCGTGTCGGCGATGCCGTTTCCGTTGCCGTGCAATTTTCATACGGGCAAGTTAAATTATAAATCGCTTGCGATTATTTTAAATCGCTTAAAAAATTGCGATATTCTCGCCTTGGGTCCGGGTTTAGGCAAATCGCCGGAAATTACGCGCCTTGTATGCGAGCTATTAAAAATCACGGAAAAACCGGTAATTTTGGACGCGGACGGCATAAACGCGCTGTCCGGGCATATAGATATATTAGACGCCCGCCGGGATCGCGTGACGATTCTGACGCCGCATGACGGGGAATTTGCGCGTATTAATAATTTAAATAATTTTATAATTCAGGATCGTATGGGCGCGGCGCGGGATTTCGCCATGAAACACGGCTGTATTTTGGTTTTAAAAGGTCATCGGACTTTGACGGCGTCCCCCAGCGGGACTGTATTGGTCAATATGACAGGAAATTCAGGACTTGCCAAAGGCGGGAGCGGCGATATTCTGACGGGAATCATCGCGTCTCTCTTGGCGCAGGGCGCGACGCCGATTCAAGCGGCGGCGGCTGGCGTATGGCTGCACGGACGCGCCGGGGATTGGGCGTCGGAAATCAACACGCCTTACGCCATGACGCCGGAAGATGTTTTAAACGCGTTGCCGCGTGTTTTCACGGAAATTACGGGCGATCAGACGAAAGAAACGGAATAAAAATATTAAAAATATTAAAAAAATTAAATTATATGTAAAAAGGGGGCGGGACAGGTGCGAGGATTCTATTTCGCGCCAATGATAAAAAAATTAAAAAAATATTTAAATAAAAACGGCGGCGCGGCGCGTTTGACGCGCCGGATATGTATTGTTATAATAATAATTATAAACCTGACCGGATGCGCGGCGTCGGGCGGATTAAATAAAAATCAAGATGACCCGCGTATGAAATATCTGGAGATGTCCGGTTGTACCATGCAAGCCGTGATTTCATGTGAACAGGACGGGATTTTATGGCGTTCGGAATTAAAATGCGAATATGTACCGGACGGCGTATGTGAGATTGAAATTTTATCGCCGGAAAATATCGCGGGCGTCCGGGCCGTATTGGATTTAAATTCCGAAAAGTGGGATTTGCGTTACGAAGGCGCGGTTTTAGACGCCGGAGCGTTAAGCCGTGAATCAATCAGTCCGGCGGCGGCGCTTCCGCGTCTGATGGACGCTTTACGCAATGGCTGGCTGTCGGACGAAAACGAGGAAAATTTAAATCAAGTCCCCTGTACGCGTATGACATTCGATCAAGACGGGACGCAAACGGATAAAATTTATTCTACAATCTGGATTCGGCGGGATGATAATAAGCCGATCAAAGGCGAAATCATGACGGATCATCAGGTTATTTTAACGATTGAGTTTATAGATTTTGATTTTAATTAATTTTATTAATTTATTAATTTAAAAAATTTAAAAGGAAAGGATACGGACATGGAACGCGTCAGCAAAGAGAATTATTATTTGGATATTGCGGAGACGGTTTTGGAGCGGGCGACTTGTCTGCGGCGCGTCTACGGCGCGATTATCGTCAAAAATGATGAGATTATCTCTACAGGCTATAACGGCGCGCCCCGCGGACGCGCCAACTGTTCTACATTGGGTTACTGTTCCCGCGAGATGTTAAAAATCCCGCGTGGGGAAAGATATGAATTATGCCGGAGCGTACACGCCGAAGCGAACGCGATTATTTCGGCGAGCCGCCGCGATATGGTCGGGGGCGTATTGTATCTGGTGGGACGCGACGCCCGGAGCGGGGAATTATTATCCGACGCGACATCCTGTTCCATGTGCCGCCGCCTGATTATCAACGCGGGTTTAGAACGCGTGATAATCAGGCGGACGCCGGAAGATTTTGTATCTATTCCCGTGCAATCGTGGATTGACGAGGATGACTGGACGGGACCGGTTTCAAAATAATTTCAGCCGTTAGAAAATATATTAACGATATAACATGTCTTTACATTGGGCGCGGTATAAAATCGTCATGACTTGTGCGCGGCTGCAAATCTCATCGGGGCTGAATGTCGTATCGGACGTTCCCTGCGTCAATCCTTTTTCAAGAGCCCAGCCGATTGCGGTCGCGTAGGGCGAATCCGCTGATACGTCCGAAAACATTTCGGCGGCGATGTCTTTGTAAAATATCTTATCTTCATCTCTCGCCACGCTTCCGAACGGAACAAACGCGTCTGTATAACTGTCAGAAGAGCCATTGATCCGCCAGAGGAAATTCACCAGCATAGCCCGTGTGCAAGGCGCGTCGGGCTTAAATTCTTCCGGCGATAAAATATCAAATACATATGACCATTTCGCCGCCGTGGCGTAGTAGCCTTTCAAAGGCAGACGCAAAAACGGATCGCTTGCCATTTCTTTATCGGAAATTTCCACATAGAAAGAAGCGTGTTCGATGGCCGGCGAACCGTTCGCCCTCCAGATAAACGTCAAAACCTGCGCCATATTGCAAGCGCTATGCGGTGAAAATTCAGTCGGCGTCGTTCCGCCTGTCACGCCTACCGCATACGCCCATGTTACAGGCAGCGCGAAATAACTGTCCGCCGGCACATCCTGAAAAATATTTTGAATCGGCTGGAAATCATCTTCTTGCGGCATGGGGCTGTTATAATATATACAAACTTTTCCATCCGTTTCATCATCATCTCGATTCATCAAGCCGCTTGTATTCAGTCCCTCAATCGCCTTTAACTCCGCTTCCGAGCCTTCGTAATATACATCAAGATTCATATCATAATGCTGAAACGCTCCCGATCCCAATTTTACTACGCTTCTGGGAATCGTCACGTCGGTTAAAAGATGGCAAGCGTTAAACGCCTCCGTTCCAATTTCCGTTACGCCGCTTGGAATGACTATCTTGCCCAGCCCGGAGACATAAAACGCGTTGTCTCCAATACGGCTTACGCTTTGGGGAATCCGAATTTTAAACAGAGTTTTGCAATATTTAAACATTCCGTCCGGGATTTCCGTTACGCCGTCAGCTATGTCAACGCTGGATAGAGAGAAACAAAATTCAAAAACATTCTTGCCAAATCGAACGCTGGAGGGAATCCGAACGCTGGTCAGTCCGCATCGCCCGAACGCGCTGTCGCCGATTTCCTCCACGCCGTCGGGAATCTCGATTTTAGCCAGACTCTCACATCTGTAGAACGCTTCCGCTTGTATGCGTTTCAAACTGGACGGCAGAAGAACCGATGTTAGATTTATACAGCCGTCAAAACCGCCGATTTCCTCCACGCCCTCGGAGACCATCACGGCGGACAGATATTTACAATTCTGGAACAAGTCTTTGCCGATTTCCTTTACGCCGCCCGGAATCATCAGGCTGGTCAAACCACTTTGCGCAAACGCGAGTTCGCCAATGGAAGTCAGGCTCTCCGGCAGAACGACCCTGCTCAGGGATTTGCATATTGAAAACGCTTCGCTTTCAATGGTCGTCACGCTTTCCGGGATTACGACGCTTGTCATCGAATAATTTGGCTTAAACGCGTAGCTTGCGATTGCCGTCACCGGAACTCCCTCAATTTCACGCGGAATTGTCACATCCGTAATCTCGCCTTTAAAGCCCGTAATTTTGCCCGTTTCTTTATTAAAACAAATCGCGCCGCCGGGCACGGGATAATCCGTATCCGTGGGCTGATACTGTCTGCCAAACGCCGTCGCGGTTAAAATCGCCGCGAACATGAGGCATAATATCAATACGCGCATGAGTTTTTTGCCCATCATAAATCTCTCCTTCGTAAATTCTCGCTGTTTTTATAATTTTAAAATAATTTTCAAATATCAGATAATTCTAAACACATCCTTTCAGAGGCGCTAAAAATTCACAATCCCCCATCCCCGAAAGGAAAGGGGATGAGGGAATAATTTTTTATTATTTTAAATTTAAATAGTTTTAAAATCGAAAATTCGCCTCTTTCCCTTATTTATTTATTATAATATAATATATAAAAAAGTCAAGGACGTTTTTCCGGCTTTCCATACATGATTTACGCGCTTAACGCGAAATAACGCTCCGTTGTAACGGCTTGATTATAATAATTTATATCTTGCGCGTTTTGCGTATTTTGCGCGTTTTGACCCAGAATAATATTTTTATACCATGTGCCGTATTTAGAAAAAGAACTGGAAAAAGTTTTCGTTTCGCTTAATAATCTGGCAAGCCATAACGGCGCCGCGCCGGGGATTTTTAATTCCATTAAGATTTGTTTATCTTCCGGGTGGAGAATCGGCAAGCCCCAGTCTCCGTCGCGCAAATCAAGATCGCAATCGCGCCAACGAAGATTCGTATCAAATGTAATGCGCAGATCGGGATTGTCCAGTCCCTGCCACGCCTCCCGGTCATACGCGATCATGACTTTGGGAGAGGGTTGATAGCTGGTCATGAAATAATCAATTTCGCGTCCGATCTGGCCGATATTGATATTTTGCGGGTGTTCGCCGTTGTGGATATATTTTACCGCCGCGTCAGCGTCCAAGATAATCCGGCGCTTATAAACCACGCCGTCATATTTTTTCTTTAATTCGATAAATACATTGTCATGATCTCCGGGCGTACCGTAAGCGCGCATCCGGAGTTTTTCTTTATAGATCGGCTTTTCCAGCGAAGTGCGGATTAAATTATAATCATCCGTATCGTAATATAAATTGCTGATGGTGTAATTGCTATATTGATCGGCTTTGACATAATCGCGCATACCGGATTTAATTTGTTCGTATTGCTCCAGCGTGAGCGGATATTTCTTTTCGATTCTCTTGAAACAGCATTGGGAAGCCATATTGATTTCCTCCTTCAGGATGTCTTTTTTTATCTTCGTTAATAAAATTCGAGTAAAACGGGAAAATTTTTGGGGTAAGATTAAAAAAATTTTTTTAAGATTGATTTAAACTTTTGAATACGCTTCTATATGGTAAAATTTAGCAATATCGAAAAATGGAAACAATTTCTTACAAATATTGACACAAATATGACAAAATTTGACAAATTAGAAATCCCTCTGTGCAATTCCGGGGAAAGGCGCTATAATATAATTTAGACGTGGAAAGATTGAAATTGAAATACCGGCATAGAGATAAAAGAAATAAAAAAAGGCGAAAAATTATTATATTATTCATAAATTATAAATAATATAAATAAATATAAATATATAATATAAAAATAAAGTTAAAAGAAAGATTAAAAAATATGAAAATAAATAAAAATAAAATATAAAAAATATAGATAAATTATAGATAGATTATAAATAGATATAAAAATATGTAGATAGATATAGATTGAAATATAGAAAATAAAACGCACGGGGAGGGGTCTTTTTGTTGATTCATCGTATGACCGCTTCTTTCGGGAAACTCAGGGATCATACTCTGGAATTGAAAGACGGATTGAATATCATCGAGGCGCCGAACGAATCAGGAAAATCCACATGGTGCGCGTTCCTGCTTGCCATGCTGTACGGCGTCAACAGTCGGGAGCGCGATAAGGCGGGATTTATCGCCGCTAAAAATCGTTACGCCCCTTGGTCAGGCGTCCCCATGTCGGGACGGCTGGACTGTAACGCGATGGGACGGGAAATTTCAATTTTTCGCGGTACGTCGCACAGAGATCGGCCCATGTCGGATTTCAGCGCCGTATTCGCCGGGAATGAAAAAAACGCGCCGGATTTAAATTTAAACAGTCAAAATTGCGGCGAAGTTTTATTGGGCGTCACCCGCGAAGTATACGAACGGAGCGCGTTTATCAAGCAATCGGGACTGCCTATCGGACAGAGCGCGGAACTGGAACGCCGTATCGCGGCGTTAATTACAGCCGGCGAAGAAGATACGTCTTATATAGAGGCGTCCGAGACGCTGAAAAGGCAGTTAAACAGGCGTAAATATAATCGCTCCGGGCAGATTCCCAGACTGCGCGACGAGTTGAAAACGACAAGCCGTCAGATTGATCAGGCGGATAATCTGGAAGCGCGTCTGGCGAACGCGAAAGAGAAATTAAATTCTCTGGAACGCCGGGAAGCGGCTTTGAATCAGGAATTGCGGTCAATGGATCAATGGGAGGCCGCCCAAAAGAGAAAAAATCTCGCAAGCGCGCAGAATACGGCTACGGAAGCGGAAAGATACGCCGCCGGATTGCGCCGTGAGATGCAAGATATTCCCAGTCTGGACACGATAGCGAGACTGCGGGGCGCGATTGTCAATTTACGCAACGCGAGAGGACAGGTCGAACGCGCCGAAGAGGACGAGGAAACGGCGCGTCAGAATTTCCAACAGGCTGAAAGAAATTTAAAAAAATCGTCTTTCAGCGGACGAACCCCGCGAGAGGCCGAAAAACTGCCGTTAGATCTGCCGCCGAAACCGGAAATCCCGTTGTTTTTAAAATGCTATTTGGGCATGTGTATGGCCGCGCCGATTTCGATTATGATTTTCCAGCCCAATAAATTTATCGTCGCGCTTTATGTAATACTCACGATTTTGGGCAGCGGCGCGTGCTGGATGATTCTGCAAAGAGAAAAAAGCTGGAATGATTTATATAACCGTCGCAAAGAACGCCGTGAAACGGATTTAAAGCAATACGCGGATTTATATCACGCCATGGAACACGCCCGCACGGAATTGACCGTGAAAGCGTCTAAATCCGAGGCGTTGCGGGCGGCGTATCTGGCGAATGAAAAAGCCGTCCTGAAAGAAGTCCACGCGTTCGCCCCGGAGGCTCACACGCTGGAAAAAGTCGACTCGATTTTACGCGATTACGCTTTAAAATGGAAAGAGTTATCCGCCGCCGAGACATCCGCGAGAGAATCAGGATTGCGGCGCGATTTCCTGAGAGAACAGGAAAAAAATCTTGAAAATCAGGATTTGAAAAGCGATTTGAACGCCGATTTAAAATCCGGGGACAATCCGCCGGAACATGGCCGGGAAGAAACCGTACAGGCGTTGGCGGCGATTCGGGAGGATGTCTATTCCGTGCGTTCCGAAGTGGACAGGCTGACCGGACAGTTACGCATGATCGGGGACGCGGTTGTATTGCGTTCCGCCGCCGCGCATTCAAGGGACGAACTGGACGCGTTAGAACAGGAATACGCCGCGATTCAGCTTGCCATGAACAGCTTGAACCGCGCCAACGCCGTATTGCACAGCCGTTTTTCCCCCGCCCTCGGACGCCGCGCCGCTGAGATTTTCCGCGTCCTTACCAATGGCCGCTATCAGGATGTCGAACTGGATCGCGCTTTGCGTATCTCCACCAAGGCGGAGGGCGCCTATCGGGATATAGGCTTCTTATCCGAGGGCGCGGCGGATCAGCTTTATTTAGCCGTGCGGCTTGCGATTTGTGATTTAGTCCTGCCCGCGTCGCTGACGGCGCCGGTTATCTTGGACGACGCTCTCGCCAATTTCGATGACGAACGCTGCGCGGACGCTTTGCGATTTCTCAAACGCGCCGCCCAAAACCGACAGATTTTATTATTTACCTGTCACAGCCGCGAAGCCGAATTTTTTGAACGCGACCCGGAAATCTCCGTCCGCCGCCTCACCCATGACGGCAATATGATTCGATAGATAAAAAATTTTTATTTTATTTCGCCTAATATTTTTTGGAAAAAGCGCTTGTAATTTCCGGTGACATGGGCTATAATAAAAATCGGCTTGGGCGGACGCGCTGTCGCGGGAACCCCAAACCGATTTTGAGACAAATGAAGCGATAAGGCGGGCGCGGAATGACCCAAACATCCCGCGTCCCCATGCAGGAGACAACCCCTCCCGCACAGCGGAAAACCGCGCCGACACTCATTATAGCCGTTGTGACTGTCATATTCAAGAGCAAATTCGACAAAAAGCGACGGTCTTTTGATTTTTTTCGATTTTTGAGTGAATCATGTGCGTTATGGCTTTTTCGGCGGCGCGGGGATACATCGTACCTGCGCCGCTTGATTTGTCTCAGCGGAAGCGTCGGAACCGGAGCGGGACAGGCTTTCTGTAATCCGGGGATTGCCGTCCCGTTCGGGACGCGCCGTTGAGGTATCAGCTTTACGATGAAAAGGAGGTATGAATGGGCAAAAATTTAACGCGAATCGTTATGCTCTGCGGTCTGCTGGCGGTGTTACTGTCGGCGACCGCATGGGCGGTAGTATCTTCCGCGACGCTGGCGACGGATACGGATAGGGTAGCGGAATTAGCGGCGGCAATCGTGGGAAGTGGCAACTGTGGCGCGACAGGCGACGGAACAAACTTGACATGGACGCTGAACAGCGACGGCGTTTTAACTATTAGCGGCACGGGGCGAATGAAAGATTATAATATGTCAGATTTTGGTACAGCATCTCCGACTCCGTGGTATACACATCGGTTACAAGTCTCTTCAATTATTATAAATTATGGTGTTACGAACATTGGAAATTACGCGTTTTACTATTTCAGCGAATTGAAAAGCGTTTCTATTCCGCAGAGCCTCACAGTTCTCGGCAATAGTTCATTTTATAGATGCACCAGCTTAGAAAATATTTTCATTCCTTCCGGGGTTACACAGATTGGATCAAGCGCATTTTATGAATGCAGTAACTTAACGTCCATTCGTATTCCTGATTCAGTCACTCAAATAGGTTCTACTTCTTTTAGTGGCTGTACAAATTTAACAAATATCACTATTCCTGATGGTGTTCTCCAAATAGGAATGTATGCGTTTAATAATTGTACCAGTTTAACCAGAGTTGTTCTTTCTACTGCTCTTGCAAACATTGCTGAAGGTACATTTTCCGGATGTAACAATTTAACGAGTGTCACAATCCCTGTTGGCGTTGTAAATATTGGTGAGTTTGCTTTTCATAAATGCGAAAAATTGACAGTAATGATCCGCTCATTACCGCGAATATCCATTTTGAAAGCGAAATGCCAACGCCGTCCGCTGAACAATTTCGGATTAATTCCGTTACTGTAAGCGATAGTGACGGGAAAATATTAAACGCGATTCCCGCAAGCGATTTTCTCGCTACAGTTTCGGTAACAAGTTTGTCATCGCGGTTAGACAGTCCGTTGGTATTTTTTGCGGCTTATTCGTCGGATGGAAAATATCAGGATATGAAATACGCGTTTGTAAAAATAAGTCCGGGCGGCACAGTCGAATTTACTTTGCCGATTGACAACACAGACGGCGAAATTGAGGCGTTAAAAGCGTTCGCGGTCACGTCGTTTGACGATTTGACGCCGATAGGCAATGTAATGAGTTTCCCGGCGGCATAGCGTGATTTTTATCGCGTGTGAGATTGAAATAAATTTATATTTATATCGTTCCCCCGTGCGGTTATGCTATTACGCCGCATTGGGGGAATGATTTTACTTTTTTACATTTCTGTAACAGAATTTGTAACGCCTTGTAATTGCAAATCGTGTGATTTATAATAAAAAAACATAGAGCTTGTCAACCGTGTGGGACGGCGCGGCGGACAGGAGCGGAGCGAATTGTAAAGGGGGATATAAAATGAAAAAGAAGTTATGGCGCGGTCTGATTTTATGCGTTTTGGCGGCGTTTTCGCTGTCACTGGCCGCGTGGGCGGCGCCGGATATATCGGGAAAAGGCGCGGACGCGGTTTTCGTATGGGAAGATAAAAATCCGGCGCGGATTCAGAGCGATACGCCGGAGGCAAATCCCGCCGATCTGTTCATGAAATATCTGGAGCGGGAAGCGGGCGTAATTCCCGAGGCGCGTCTGGAAGCCGAGGCGGGAGACAGTCTGACCGGGATTAATCGGGCGTTTTATGATTTATTAAAGCCGCTGATTCAGGAAGTGGCGGCCGGAAAGCGTCAATCCACGGTTTTTGAAATCGTGCCGGAAGATTTAAGCGAATTTGACCTGACGAAAAATCTGGACGGAGAAGACGCGGGAACGGCGGTAAAGGAGTTGTTGTCGTCGCTGGGTTTTAACACGTCGAGAATATATAACGCGTTATTGAGCGACTGTCCCTATGATTTTTACTGGCATATGGTGACAGAGGGCATTCAAACGTCATGGAGTTATAGTTATTCCTCCTCATCGGTCTCGATCAGCTATTTTAAATTCTCTTTCGCGGTCAGCGACGTTTACAGCGCGGGAGAAAAATACACGGTTCGGGATGACTTGGGGGATATTTTGGATACAGTGAGCGCGGACGCGAAAAGCATTGTGGACGCGAACGCCGCGAAATCGGATTATGAAAAATTACTTGCCTATAAAGAGGCGATTTGCGACAGAGTGATCTATAATGATGACGCCGCCGAAAACTCAGACGATCCCGATTACGATCAGAACCCGTGGCAGTTAATCTATGTGTTTGACAAAGACCCGGAAACGAATGTCGTGTGCGAGGGCTACGCGAAAGCGTTCCAGTATTTATGCGATTTATCGTCTTTCCAGACAAGCGATTTCGCCTGTTACCGGGTGACGGGCGACATGAGCGTCTATGACGGCGAGGAGACGGACGAACCCGGTCCGCACGCGTGGAACCATGTGACGCTGGACGGGAAAACGTATTTAATCGACGTCACAAACTGTGACGGCAATTCCATCGGCGCGCCGGATTATCTTTTTATGAATCCGCCTATGGAACAATATCATACAAGGGAATCCGGGTATTATATCGCGTTTGAGAAATATAACTCGTCTTATACCGTCATGTACACGGATATTGACAGACATATCTCAAAGCCGGGACACGGATATTATGACGCGGACGCGCCGTTCCTGACGCTTTCTTTGGAAAAATATGAGGCGCCGAGCGTGAACCCGACAACGACGCCCAAACCCAGCGTGACGGCGCGTCCCACCGTGAAGCCGACAACGACGCCCAGACCCACTGTCACGGCGCGTCCCACTGTGACGCCGACTTCGGATTCTTATCGCGTCAACAGCATTACAATTCAGGATGATAACGGGAATACGCTTAAAACAATACCTGAAAGCGATTTTCTCGCCACAATTTCCGTTACGAATCTCACAGCCGAAGAAGCGCCTTTGATTGTGCTTGGCGCTTACTCGGAAACCGGGAAATATCGCGGCTTGATGTGGGTACAGACGGACGCCGCGCCCGGCGTGACTGTGCGGGTTACTTTGCCGATTGATAACGGCGACGGCGATATTAAAGAGTTAAAGGCGTTCGCGGTTACGTCGTTTGACGATTGGGCGCCGTTAGGCAATATAGTCAGTTTCCCGGAGAAATAACGCGGTTTACGGCGTTTTCCGGCGCGGATAAATAAATTGTAAGAAAGTTATTTACAGCGTTCCCCCATGCGGTTATAATGCCGCGTGGGGGAATATTATATTTTATAATCTATCGGAAATATATAATTTAAAATATATAAAATAAAAAGCGAAAGGAAATTTATGAAAAAGAAGATTTTATTTTACTGTACGCAATGCGGGAACGAGACGCCGAGATGGGCGGGGAAATGTCCGGCTTGCG
>CAJOFP010000025.1 GCA_905233795.1 uncultured Oscillibacter sp.
AATATCAATTTTAATTTAGCTTTGAATTAGTCTAAATAACCGCGCTTTTCCAGAACTTTCAGAATATTGCGTCCCTCTCTGGTGCCGTCGATAATCTGCCGCGCCCGGAACGAGTCGCCGATATTTAAAATCTCCACGGAACCGTCGTCAAACGCTTTTTGCATATCTTCCAAAACGGGATTATAGCCTTTTAAGCCCATACAGACCATGCCGTAATCGAACGGGACTTCCTCAATAGAACCGTCGGGATTTTTCACGACAAAGGCGTCCGGTTTGGCTTCTTGCAAAGCCGTACTGGTTCTCTGATGGACGTTGTATTTTTTCATTAAGGCTTTCGTGCTGACTTTCGTGATGGGATCGGAAATCGCGCCGATTGTGGGAAGCATTTCAATTACAGATACTTCCGCGCCTCTGGGGGCGAAAAATTCCACCACGTCCAGACCGACCGCGCTCCCGCCGACGACAACCGCCTTTTTGCCTTTTAAATCCTCAGGAATTTCAGGAATGCGGCGGATCATTTCAAGTACAGTCATGACTTTGCCGCCCTCGGCGTTGACGTTTTCTTTCAGACCTTTAATCGGCGGCCACGCGGGAAGCGAACCGGTTGAATTTACGATAATATCCGGCTTGAGCGCCCGGACAAAATCAACCGTCGCCGGGGTTTCCATGAAGATAAATAAATTTTTGAGCTTTTTGGCGCGGCGGATTAAATAATTGGGGAAATCGGCCAGACGATTTTTATCCGGGATTTGCGCGATTTGCGCCGCCATGCCGCCCAGATAATTTTCTTTCTCAATCAAAAACACCGTACAGCCGACTTCCGCCGCCGTGCAGGCGGCTTCCATGCCAGCCGTGCCGCCGCCAATCACAACCACATTGCAGTTTTTATTAATTTTACGCTTTTTATAGCCCTCGCCCTCCAGTACAGCCGGATTGACCGTACAGCGGATAGGACGATTTAAGCCGATTCTATGTCCGGCGCAGCCGATATTACAGGAAATGCACTTTCTAATATCTTCCTCACAGCCGAACTCGACTTTATTGACCCAGTCCGGATCGGCGATTAAGCCGCGGCCCATGCCGATCAAATCCGCGTCGCCCCGCGCCAGAATATCATTGGCGACTTTCGGACTTCTGATATTGCCGACTGTGATTACCGGCTTACCGTAACGCTCTTTGACGGCTTTCGCCATATAAGCGCGCCAGCCGTCGGGATAGCAGTTACTGTCAATCTGATATTGCAATGACCCGTTCAGCGCGGCGGAAACGTCAATCACGTCCACTTCTTTTTCAAAATATTGCAGATAGTCCAGACAATCTTCCAGCGTATTGCCGCCCTCAAGAAATTCATCCGCGCTGATACGGGCGAAAATCGGGAACCACGGGCCGACTTGTTTCCGTACTTCCTCAATTACTAATTTGGCGAGACGGGCGCGGTTTTCCGCCGAGCCTCCAAATTCGTCCGTGCGCTTATTCGTCAAAGGCGAAAGAAATTGACTGATTAAATACGAATGTCCGCAATGTATTTCCACGGCGTCAAAACCGGCGGTCTGGGCGCGTTTGGCGGCCTCGCCGTATTTTTTCACAATGGCGTAAATCTCGTCTTTTTCCAGCGGACGCGGAATTTCGCCGCCGTCTTTGGACGGGATATTCGACGCGGAAACGGGCTGCATACCGGTCCGGGCCGATTGCGCCGACGCGCCGGCGTGATTGATCTGAATACAGGCGCAGCCGCCCTGCTGGTGAATCAATTCCGTAAGTTTATAAAAGCGCGGGAGAAAGCTGTCGTGATCAATACGGATCTGACTGGTGCCGTTAGACCCAAGCGGGAAATCGACATTGGCGTTTTCCACGTTGATCAGGCCGACGCCGCCTCTTGCCCGCAGGTCATAATAATTCAAATGCAACATGCTCAATTCGCCGTCCGGTTCGGCGTAGTTGGTCCCCATCGGCGTCATGACAATCCGGTTCTTGAGCGTCATCCGCTTGACGGTAAACGGTTCAAAAATCTTAGGGTAATCCTTTTTCATATAACGCGATACCTCCCGCTTCCGGCGTATTTTCCGCCGTGTTTTCCTCTCACAAAAATCTTACAAAAATCATAAACAGGCTGGTTGTCGTTCAAGATTACTGAAAGGGACGCGCTTCCGTTCGTGATGTTTTTATCATATATTAATAGCCAAAAAGAATCAATAAAAATTAATAAAAATCAATCCGGGGCAATTACGCTGTTTTTGATAATTTGATAAAATCAATCCGGGGCGATTGCGTTGTTTTTGATAAAATCAATAAAACAGCTGACGCAGGGAAGCCGCCATCTGTCTTTCAGATAGATCATGTAAATCTGATACGGCAGGGACATATCAGACAGGCGCAGAACCCGTATGCCGCTGGGATTTTTCTCAACGGCTGACGCGGCGACCAGCGCGACGCCGAATCCCGCCCGAACCATTGATTGAATCGCGTATTCGTCGGGACATTCACAGACGATTTCCGGTTGAATATTGAACGCCTGAAAAGCGCGCCGCGTATGATGATTCAGCATGGAAGAGCGATGATAGCCAATCAGGGGATAGTTTTTTAATTCTATAATAGACGCTTCTTCCCGTTCCGCGAGGGGATGATCCGTCGGGACAATCATGACCATGTTTTGACGCGTGACCGGAAAAAATTCCAGATCATCCCCGCGTTTTTCACAGGAACAGAAACCCACGTCCAGACGCCCCGTCCGTACCCCGGATAAAATTCCGTCCGTGACATCTTGTGTAAAACTAAATATAATCTTTTCTTCCTGTTTTTGCGTTTTTAAAAAGGCTTTGACCGTCCGGGGGATATAATCGCCCGCGAGGGGAAAGACATATCCCGCGTCGATTCGTCCGCCCGCGTTGGACAGTTCTTTCATTTTATAAAGCGCGACATCACAGTTATTTAATATCTGATCCGCGTATTTTAAAAATAAAGCGCCGCTTTTTGTCAGCGTGATACTCCGTCCGATACGCTCAAACAGCGCGGTTCCGAGTTCTTTTTCCAGCGCGTTGATTGATTTGCTTAGAGACGGCTGGGAAATATATAATTTTGACGCCGCAAGATGATAATTTTCACAGCGCGCCACGGTCTGAAAATATTGAAGCTGATTCAGCGTCATAAAAATCCGCCTTTCCGAACGTCAATTTAATTATTTTATGATAATATATTTATTATAGCGCCGTTTCCGGCAAATGCAAAGCCTGTTTTTTGATATTTTATTGATAATAGCCGCCGCGTATTCATATTTAATGCGTAAAAGGCATTAATAATTTTATTAACAGGTATTAGATTTCAAGAACGGCGTTTGTTATAATAAATTTCATAATGAAAGCGGACGGCGACGCGCAAAAAATTTTTATTTGACAGCCGCCGGAGCGTTTTCGGTTCGTGATAAAGTTCGTGATAAAATCAATAGGAAATGGGAGGATATAAAACATGTCTGAAAGAATTACAGGTCATACGGAACTGATCGGCCTGATGGCTTATCCGATCCGCCATTCGAGCTCTCCCGCCATGCAAAACGAGGCTTTCGCCGCGCTGGGCATTGATTACGCTTATCTTGCTTTTGAAATCGACGAAAACGAAATCGAGGACGCCGTCAAAGCGATTCGCACTCTCAAAATGCGCGGCTCTAACGTGTCCATGCCCAATAAAACCCTTGTGGGCAAGTATCTGGACGAACTCTCTCCCGCTTCCAAACTCACCGGCTCCGTCAATACGATTGTGAATGACAACGGCCATCTGACCGGCTATGTCACGGACGGCATCGGATTCATGAGCGCTCTGAAAGACAATAATATTGACCCCATCGGCAAAAAAATGACGATTGTCGGCGCGGGCGGCGCGGCCACGGCTGTGGAAATTCAGGCGGCTCTCGACGGCGTCGCGGAAATGTCTATTTTTAATATCCGCGATAAATTCTTCCCCAACGGCGAAGAGACCGCCCGCAAAATCAACGAGCAGACGAATTGCAAAGCGACATTTTATGATCTGGCGGATACGAAAAAATTAAAAGAGGAAATGGATTCCAGTTACATTTTTGTCAACGGCACCGGCGCGGGCATGAAGCCGCTGGAAGACGTTTCCGTCGTGCCTGACAAGTCTTATTTCCGCCCGGAATTGATCGTCGTTGACGTTCCCTATTCGCCGCTCTGCACGAAAATGCGCAAAATGGCGAAAGAAGTCGGCTGTAAGACCATGAACGGTCTCGGCATGATGCTTTTCCAAGGCTCCGCCGCGTTCGAGCTCTGGACCGGCAAGCCCATGCCCATCGAACACATGAAGAAAGTTTTAAATATTAATTACGACGATTAATTTAATGATTAAATTTATAATTTAAAATTTTAGTTCATGAAACGGGGTCTGGATGTGAATAAAAAATATCTTCCCAGCGCGCTGGTGTTATATTTAAATTATTTTATTCATGGCGTCGGCTGTTCCGTGCTGGGACAGGCGGTTATCAAAGAAGCGCTCGCCACAAGCTGGAACGTCGAAGTCATGACCATTACGGCGATTTCCGCCGCGCTGGGATTGGGACGTTTAATCGCCCTGCCGTTCGCCGGGCCGTTGTCGGATAAACTGGGCCGCCGGATTTCCGTCGTGATTGGCGGCGCGTCTTACGCGATTTTCTTAATGGGTCTGGCGTTCGCGTTCAATATGGGGCCGAACGGCGGCTATCAGATCGCGTATATTTGCGCGATTGTCGGCGGTATCGCCAATTCGTTCTTGGATACCGGCATTTATCCCGCCGTCGCCGAGATTATCTATTCCGCGCCCGGCGTGGCGACAATGGGCATTAAATTCTTTATCGCCATTTCCCAAATGCTTCTGCCGTTCTTCTTGGGCGTCACGGTCAGCGTGACGGCGGCGGGGCTTACGTCTTATAACAGATTATTTATCATTTGCGGCGTCGCGTATATTATCTTATTGGCTTTAATTATCTTCTTCCCCCTCCCGGATACGGATAAGGGCGAAGGCGCGGCCAAAAAAGAGGGTTTAATCGCAAGCCTGAAGCATACGAAATTCTCCGCCGGTTCTATCGCCATGATTTTAATTGGCTTTACCTGTACGGGTACTTTCCAGCTCTGGTTGAACTGCGCTCAGAACTTCGCCAAAAACGTCGTCGGCTGGGATGATCCGTCGATTATGCAAAGTTATTACTCTATCGGGACGATTCTTGCCCTGATTGTCACGGCGTTTTTAACCCGGAAAATTAAAGACGTGCGTTTTATTATCGCTTATCCGGCGATCTGCCTTGTGACTTTGATTGCCGTGTTAATTATTCCGAGTCGGGCGTTATGTATCGCGGGCGCGTTTATTATCGGCTGGGCCGGCGCGGGCGGACTGTTGCAAATCGCCACTTCGGTTTGCAATATGCTGTTCCCGAAAATCAAAGGCACTGTCACGGCGTTGGTCATGATCGCGTCGTCTCTGTGCAATTATACGATTTTGACAGCCGCGTCCCAGATGACGCCCTCCGGCGTACTTGTGATGAATATTGTGATTACGGGAATTGGCGTCGCGCTGGGCTTGTTCGTGAATTTAAATTACGACAAAATGCTTGAGGACGCGAAAAGCGCGGTTTGATTTGATTTAAATATTTATTTAAATATTTGAGATGTTTGAATGGCGGAGGAGGATTTTCCCGCATGAAAACCGTAAAAGTAAGAAATACCGTGATTGGAGAGGGTATCCCGAAAATCTGCGTCCCGATTGTCGGCGTTACGAAAGCGGATATTTTGGAAGAGGCGAAAGCCCTGCATGAACTTCCCGTGGACGTGGTGGAATGGCGGATTGACTGGTTTGAGGATGTATTTAATATCGACAAACTGTTGGACGCGTTAAAAGACTTACGCGCCGAACTGGGCGATTTGCCGATTTTAATGACGTTCCGCACGTCGAAAGAGGGCGGCGAAAAGTCGATTGACGCGGAGACATACGCCGCGTTGAATATCCGCGCCGCCGAAAGCGGATTGATTGATCTGGTAGACGTGGAAATATTTACCGGTGACGAAGTCGTCACGCGGATTATCAAAGGCGCGCACGCGGCGGGCGTAAAAGTCGTCGCGTCCAATCATGATTTTGACAAGACGCCGGATAAAGATGATATTGTCAGCCGTTTGCGCAAAATGCAGGATATGGACGCGGATATTCCCAAGATCGCCGTCATGCCGCGCAATAAAAAAGACGTGTTGACGCTTCTGTCAGCCACGGAAGAAATGGCGTCGGAATACGCGGATCGGCCTATTATTACTATGTCGATGGCGGGAACGGGCGTTATCAGCCGTCTTTGCGGGGAAGTATTCGGCTCGGCTTTGACGTTTGGCGCGGCGAAGAAAGCCTCCGCGCCCGGTCAAATGAGCGTAAAAGATTTGAATACCGTCCTGACGCTCTTGCATAACGCCCTGTAATCGTTTTGCTGATTTAAAATCCCCGGTCACTTGATTTGTGGCCGGGGATTGCGATAAATTATAAAAAGCTATAAAATTAAATTTAAAAAACTGTCAGAATTGTGACAGTAAAAAAATTGAAAGTGTCAAAAGCTGTGAAGATGGGAAAGGATAAAAAAGTGAAATCGGCTTTGCGCTGGCTGAATCGTAATCTTGAAGAATTTATTCTTGTAGTATTATTAATCGCCATGACGCTTATCATGGGCATACAGGTATTTTCCCGTTACGCGCTGAGAGCGTCGCTGTCATGGACGGAGGAACTGACGCGGTATTTATTTATCTGGAGCGGATTTTTAAGCGTCAGTTATTGCACAAAACGCTGTTTGTCGATTAAAATCGAACAGTTTGTCGCCATGTTTCCCAGAAGAGGGAAAGCGGTTTTCAAAGTCGTCAATCATACGTTTGAATTGATATTTTTTGTTTATATGATTCCGTTCGCGTATGCTTATATGATGTCGGCTGTGAAAAGCGGACAGGTCAGTCCCGCCTGCGGCATTCCCATGTATTATATACAGGCGGCGCCTCTTGTGTCTTTTATACTGGTGGCGTTTCGGATTTTACAGAGATGGATTATCGAGTTCCGGGTCGCCAGAGGCGAAAACGTATTTGACCCCGCGCATCCTGAACGCAATACCCCGGAATCTTATATTGAAGCCAATTCGGAGAATTAATTATGCCGGTTGTAGTTGTATTTATTATTTTTGCCATTGCCCTTGTGATCGCTATTCCCGTTTCGATTTCGCTTGGAATCGTTTCGGCGTTGCCGGGCGTGTTTGATCCGTCATTCACGGTCGGGGCGAAATATTTAATCCGATCCATGTTCGGCGGGCTGGACAGTTTTCCGTTATTAGCCGTCCCCATGTTCGTACTCTCCGGGATTATTATGGCGAAGGGCGGCATTTCTAAGAAAATATTTGACGTATTCGCTTATTTTTTAGGCGGCCTGACCGCCGGTATGCCTTGCGCCGTGATTGTGACTTGTTTATTTTACGGCGCGATTTCCGGTTCCGCGCCGGCCACAGTCGCCGCCGTAGGCAGTATGACAATTCCCGTTTTAGTCTCTCTCGGATATGATAAAGTATTCAGTACGGCTGTAGTCGCCGTCGCCGGGGGATTGGGCGTGATTATTCCGCCGAGCATTCCGTTTATTATGTACGGCATGGCGTCCGGGGAGTCTGTCAGCAAATTGTTTTTAGCCGGGATTATTCCGGGACTGTTAATCGGCGGCTTATTAATGATATACGCGTTTTATCACTGTAAGCGTTACGGGGAGGATAAAGAAAAAATCCGGGCGGAAGTATCGGCGTTACATCAAAAGGGCTTGTTTCATGTCCTGAAAGACAGCTTTTTCGCGCTGTTAAGTCCCGTGATTATTTTAGGCTGTATTTATTCCGGCGTGGCGTCGCCGACTGAAGCCGCCGTGATTTCGGTATTTTACGCTTTTATCGTCAGTCTATTTGTCTATCATACGATTACTTGGCAGGGCGTATGGCATATTTTCATAGAAGCCGTCAAAACTTTTACGCCGATTTTATTTGTCTTGGCGGCGTCCACCGCGTTTTCCCGCGTTCTGACGCTTATGCAGGTGCCGCAGACGGTCAGCGCGTTTATTCTCGACAATTTCCATAGCCGCGTCGCCGTGCTTTTGATTATTAATTTATTTTTATTAATCGTCGGCATGGTCATGGACACGACGCCCGCGATTTTAATCTTAGCGCCGATTTTATTGCCGATTGTAAACGGCATTGGTTTGGACCCGGTACAATTCGGCGTCATCATGGTGGTTAATCTTGCTATCGGATTTGTCACACCGCCGATTGGCGTCAATTTATTTGTCGCAAGCGCTTTATCGGATATACCCATTATGGATTTGGTACGCAAGGCGGCGCCCATGATTGTATTTTTCCTGATCGCGTTGCTGTTTATTACGTTTATTCCGGCGCTTTCTCTGGCGTTATTATAAGGGGGCGGGTAAATGCGCAAGATACGCGAAAATTATAAAAATTATTTTATCTTGTTCTGTATGGCTGTCATGCTGATAATATTTACCCTCTCCGGCTGTAATCACGCGGGGGAAGAAATACAGCGTTACGCGTGGCCGTTGGCGACCGCAAGCCCGGAAGATACTGTCACGCAGATTTTCGCGGAAAAATTCGCGGAGGAAGTCTATCAGAACAGCGGCGGAAAGATGAAAATACAGGTTTACGCCAATTCGACTTTGGGCGGGGATCGGGAATTATTAGAATCCTGCGCGGACGGCGATATTCCGTTTGTGGTGCAAAATACGGCGCCGCAAGTGACGTTTATGCCGGATTTGGCTGTTTTTGACTTGCCTTGTGTATTTGATTCTCTAAAAGACTGCCGGGAAAAATTAGACGATCCGGAATTTTATGATTTAATCAGCGGCGTTTATACCGGCGCGGGCTATCATTTATTGGGTATGGCGGATCAAAGTTTCCGCGTCATGAGTACGAATAAAGCCGTCAGAAATTTTTCTGACTTCCGGGGACAGAAAATCAGAACGATGGAAAATCCGTTTCATTTGGCGTTCTGGAAGGCATTGGGAGCCAGTCCCGCGCCGATGAGTTTTTCTGAAGTCTATGTCGGATTGCAGCAGCATACGATAGACGCGCAGGAAAACCCATATGAAGTGATTGTCTCGAATAGATTATACGAACAGCAGGATTATGTTGTGGAGACAAATCACTTGCCGCATTTAATTTCGCTGATTGTAAACGACGAATTTTTTCAGAATCTCCCGGAAGATGAACAAAAAATCATGACCGACGCCGCGATTACGGCGACGGAATACGCCCGTCAGGCGAATGACGAACGTATACGGGATCGTATAGCGACGATTGAGGAAAGCGGCTCTCAAATTCTGGAACTGGACGACGAAACGCGGGCTC